>NZ_VZQN01000037.1:0-85856 GCF_014397645.1 Paraburkholderia sp. 31.1 | reverse complement strand
GAGAAGAGGGGCTCGTTTGCGAGCCAAATTCACCGAAATGAGCGTCGATTCGATTCGTTATCCAGAAAATTTGACGCGTCTTGATCTGCAAGCCGATCCGACAGTTCATTAATCAGCGTTTCCCTAGGGCGGAGGACTCGAAGGCAATATCCTCGAGCAGGTGCGGGCCACGATGCTGGTCACCGTGTTCGTGTTCATCGGTATCGAAGGGGCGAGCGTTTATTCCCGTTATGCGAAGAAGCGCTCCGATGTCGGCCAGTCGACGATTCTCGGCTTCGTCGTCGTGACCTCGCTGATGGTGCTCGTGACGATGCTGCCTTACGCAGTGCTCCAGCGCGCAGACATCGCGGCCATGCGGCAGCCGTCGATGGCGGCGGTGCTCGAAGCGGTGGTCGGTCATTGGGGCGCGGTTTTCGTCAGCATAGGTTTGCTGATTTCGGTACTGGGCGCTTATCTCGCCTGGTCGCTGATCTGCGCCGAAGTGTTGTTCACGGCGGCAAAGACCGAAGACATGCCCGCCGTATTCGCGAGGGAAAACGCCAACAAGGTACCTGCCAATGCATTGTGGCTGACCAACATCGTGGTGCAACTGCTCGTCATCAGCACCTACTTCTCGCGCGATGCGTTCGCGCTGATGCTGAATCTGACGAGCGCGATGTCGTTGATTCCGTACCTCTTCGTCGCGGCGTTCGGCTGCATGAACGCGAATCGCGGCGACGGTTACGAGGTGCGCGCCGACGAGCGCCGGCGTGACTTCATCATGGCCGCAATCGCCTCGATCTATACGGTCTTCATGATCTGGGCGGGTGGCCTGAAATTCATTCTGCTTTCCGCCGTGCTGTATGCGCCAGGAACGGCGCTTTATATCTGGGCTCGGCGCGAGCAGAACAAGAATGTCTTCATCGTTTCCGACTGGATCATTTTTATCGTTGCGATCATTGGCGCGATCATCGGCATCTATGGCCTCGTAACCGGAAGGATCGCGATTTAGCTTTAATGAAATCCGATTGAACAGAGCGGGCCAACATTGGCATTCAGGAGATCATCATGGCGAACACGGACGCGAAAGCGGGTGAATTGGGTGTCTACTCGGAAGTCGGGCAGCTGCGCAAAGTGATGGTCTGCGCACCGGGGCTCGCGCATCAGCGTCTTACCCCGAGCAATTGCGATGAACTGCTGTTCGACGACGTACTGTGGGTCGAGAACGCGAAGCGCGACCACTTCGACTTCGTCACGAAGATGCGCGACCGCGGCGTCGAAGTGGTGGAGATGCACAATCTGCTTGCCGAAACGGTCGCGGTGCCCGAAGGCAAGAAGTGGATTCTCGACAACCAGGTGGTGCCGAATCAGGTCGGCCTCGGCTTTATCGATGAATTGAGAAGCTATCTGGAAGGGCTCGACAATCGCAAGCTGGCCGAAACGCTGATTGGCGGGCTATCCACTCACGACTTCCCGGAAGCGCATGGCGGCAAGGCGCTGGAGGTCGCGAAAGAAGCGGCGGGCGGCACCGAATATCTGCTGCCGCCGCTGCCGAACACGCTGTACACGCGCGACACGACGTGCTGGATCTATGGCGGCGTCACGCTGAATGCGCTGTACTGGCCGGCCCGCCACGAGGAGACGATCCTGAGCACGGCGATCTACAAGTTCCACCCCGATTTCGCGGGCAAGGTCAACGTGTGGTGGGGCGACCCGACTCAGGACCACGGTCTCGCCACGCTGGAAGGCGGCGATGTGATGCCGATCGGCAAGGGCGTCGTGCTGATCGGCATGAGCGAGCGCACCTCGCGGCAGGCCATCAGTCAACTGGCTGCAATGCTGTTCAAGAAGGGCGCGGCCGAGCGCGTGATCGTCGCGGCGATGCCGAAGATTCGCGCGGCAATGCACCTCGATACCGTGTTCACGTTCGCCGATCGCGATTGCGCACTGGTCGCCCCGGACTTCATGGCGAAGACGCGCACCTATTCGTATCGGCCGAGCAGCCGTCCGAGCGGCGTCGAGTTGCACGCCGAAAACAAGCCGTTCACCGACGTCGTCGCCGAGGCGCTCGGGCTGAAGCATCTGCGCGTGGTCGAGGCGGGCGGCAGCGACTATCAACGCGAGCGCACGCAGTGGGATAGCGGTGCGAACCTCGTGTGCGCGTCCCCGGGCGTCGTCTATGCATACGACCGCAACACGTACACGAACACGCTGTTGCGCAAGCAGGGCATCGAGGTGATTACGATCGTCGGTGCGGAGCTGGGCCGTGGACGTGGCGGCGGTCACTGCATGACCTGCCCGATCATCCGCGATGCGGTCGACTATTGATCAGTCAAGCGAATCAATCTGGCCGGTGACTGGCAAAGTGTCGCCCGCTCGTTGAAGTGGCGAGCGGGCGACAGCGCCGCGTGCGCTTGCGCCGCCGCCAGGAACGGCGCGATCCGTCCAGACGATCGACGCGACGAATCGAATCGCCCCGCTAATCGCCGGGTTGACGCACGCGGTAGTGGTGGGCAGGTCCGGCTTGAAGTCGAACTTCCTTTTACTATACTTTTTAACGACTTCGCGCCTGAATTATCGAATTTGATATCTCGCGATTTGCAAGGATTACATTCGATAGACCAGCGATCGCTGCAATGAAGTTCGAGTTAATGAATCTGCGAGTAGCTGGACGATCACTTTTCACGTCAATCGCGTGAATGCTCGGAGCTTTCATCCACCGCACGGAGGTTCGAATATGAATAATCGCTTTGTTGCGCAACTCGTCGCCTTGTCGTTTGCCGGTATGTCCGCGCTCGCGATTGCGGCTGGGCCCATGAAGGACCAGGGCGGCGGCCAGATGGCCGGTACGGGCCGTCAGCAGGTGATGCCGACGATTCCGCACCGTGACTGGCATAAAGGTCAACGTGTGCCGGCCGAATACCGTAACTACAACTTCATGATGGACGACTGGCGCGGACATGGCCTCAATGCGCCGCCGCGCGGGCACAAATGGCTGGGTGTCAATGGCGACTATGTGCTCGTAACGACGAACAACTGGACCATTTCAGACATTGTCGCCGGAACCCAGTAATGCTTCCTCGTGGGGCCCGGGCTATCCGGCGACCAGTTTTAGCGCCGGAACCTGGGCCATTCATCGACACGACATGATTTCGTCATTTTCGCGTCGATTTAATGCTGCGTGTCGTATAGCCGGTCGGGAACGAACAATGCAGTCACGCCGCTCAAAAAGAACACCGCGCCGACCACGAGAAAGCCAAGTCCGATCGAGAACTGCGTCGCGATAAAACCGATGACGATCGGCGCCGCCCCCGAACAGAAGCGCCCGAGATTATACGAGCCGCCCACCGCGGTGCCGCGCACCGACGTCGCAAAACTCTCCGACATGAATGTGCCGATCGTGCCGAGTGGCACGCCGTACAGAAAGCCGAAGACAAGCATCAGCGTGGAAATGTTGTCGTGGGTGTGCCAGAAAATGATCACGGGCAGAAAGAGTGCCGCACCGATACAGCCGAGCACGTACACGCCGCGCCGGCTCCAGCGGTCACCGAGCCAGCCCGCGAAGATCTTGCCGATGAAGGCGACCACGTATGTGCCGATCATATAGCCGGTCAGCGAGCTGAACTTGATGTGCAATTCCTTCTCGAGATACGTCGGCAGCCAGTTGTTCAGGCCGTAAAAGCCGGACAGCACGAAGACTGACGCGAAGGTCCACAGGATGAACATCGTGCGCGCCTGGCGGTCGCGGAAAATCTGCGCGTAGCGATTGTCGACGAGCCGCGTTTTGCTCGCACGGTCGGCAGCCCGGCTCGCGAGCCATGCCGCCGGTTCGGGCACCGCGAACTTGATCACGAATGCGAGCAGCACCGGCACGGCAGACACGTAGTACAGCGTGCGCCAGCCGTACTGCGGCAGGATCCAGTTGCTGAGTGCGATCACGACGATATAGCCGGCCGAAATGCCGGTTTGCAGCATGCCGAGTACCAGCGAGCGCCGTTCGGTCGGCACATATTCGGCTACGAGCGTGGTGACCAGCACCATGCAGCCAATGCCGAGCGAACTGATAAAGCGCACCGCCGCGAATTCGACGAAGCTGTGCGTGAACCCGAGCATCCCCGCGCCGAGCGAGAACAGCGCGAGCGCCCATGCGATGACCCGCACGCGGCCGAGACGATCGCTCGCCCAGCCGCCGACAATGCCGCCGATCGCCATGCCGAGCAAGGTCAGACTGCCGAGCGCGCCCGCTTCGACATTGGTCAGCCCGAAGTCGTCCTTGATGCGCGACAGGGTGAGGCCGTACATCATCACGTCGGCGCCATCGGCGATCAGCGCGAGGTAGGCGAGCACGAAGACCAGCACCCAGCGGCCTTGCGAGACGGCGGAATGGGTCACCGCTCGATAGTTTTGCAGCTCGGATGGTGTTTTCATGAACGGGCGGCGCAAGCGGGGGATGCCGTATTCTGCTTGAGCAGAGCGGGGACAAGGAAGGCGCCGATCAGGAGGCCTATGCTTTCATGACGGCTGGTGTACCAGCCTTCCTTGTGGGTCAGGTTCATCGTACCGATGCACACGCCATCATAGGCGATCGGAATGTTGAGGATCGAGCCGAGACCGATACCCGTCATCACCGCATGATCGTCGAAGACCTCGCGAATGCCTTGCGACGTGGCGGCACGAAACGGCTTCAGATCCTGAAGTATCTGTCGCGCCCACGCGGTGCCTTGCTTCTTTTTGCGGCCGCCCAGTGGATAGATGTCCGGCAGGTTCGTGTAGACCCGTTCGACCTCGTGACGCCGCGCATCGTAGGACATGATCGTGAACAGGCTTAGGCCTATCGCCTTTGCCGCCACCGCGTGAACCGCGCGGAACAGCTCGAGCGGTTGGTTCTTCAGGCGCATCGCCAGCGCGAGACGCTCGAGGTCTGCGATATCCAGCATCTGCGTATCGTGCGGTGCGGGTTCGGTCAGGTTGCCTTGCATCATTTGCATCGCGTTTGCATCGGAAAGTGTGAAAAGTCGCAGTGCGTTTAGCCGTGCATGCGGGTGGAGTTCAGCTGGCCTCGCGCGTCGCGAGCCGGTTCGAGTTCGCTCGCCTCGATATCTTCGAGCGAGCGGTTGCGCGTTTCGATGCCGAGGAAGAACACCACGCATGCGCCGATCACCAGCACCGTCGTGGTCATCGCGAATACACCGAGGAAACCGGACAGCGGATAAACGAGGCCGACGAGGATCGGCGCGCTGACCGAGCCGATGCGGCCGAACGATGACGACGAGCCCGTGCCCGTCGTGCGTACCGCGGTGGGAAACACTTCCGGCGTGTAAGCGTAGACGCCGGCGAATGCGCCGTTCATGAAGAACGACAGCGCGATGCCCGCGGTCATGATCTGTATGCCGGTGTGAGAAAACGCGAGCGTGATCGCGGCGATGCCGCCGAACAGCATGTAGGAAGCGACCACCGCCTTGCGGCCGATCTTTTCGTTGAGCCACGCCGCCGAGAAGTAACCGGGAATCTGCGCGCCATAGATTGCAATCGAATAGCCGAAGCTCTTCGTCATCGTCAGCCCTTCCTTGACGAGCAGGCTCGGGATCCACGCGAAGAACGAGTAGTACGCGAACGCGACCGAGAACCACATCAGCCAGCTGACCGCGGTCGTGCGCGCGAGTCGCGGCGACCACAGCGTGAGCACGTTGCGCCACGCGTTGCCGCGCGCCGGCGTCGAGGCCGGCGTGGGCAGCGTGTGAAGCGCGTGGTTCGCAGTCACGGGCGCAAGCGCAATGCCGCGCTCGACGAACGCCGCTTCGATGCGGCCGACGATGCCGTTCGCTTCGGCCGCGCGGCCCTGGCTTTCGAGCCAGCGCGGCGATTCCGGCAGCGTCCGGCGCCACCACAGCAGCATCACGACGGGCAGCGACGTGATCACGGCCAGATAGCGCCAGCCGTCGACGAAGTTGCGCACCACCGCGAAGCCGAGAATCGACGAGGTCAGATAGCCGAACGACATGAAGCCGACCAGCGCGCCGCAGAAAATGCCGCGATAGCGGCGCGGCACGAATTCGGCGAGAAACGGCGCGATCACGACCGTCTCCGCGCCCGAACCGAAGCCCGCGACGACGCGCAGCGCGAAGAACGTGTGCCAGTCGTGCGCGGTCGCGCTCGCGAGAGACGCGACGCAATAGATGGCGAGCGCGCTCATCATGATGCGGCGCCGGCCGATCACGTCGGCGAGCACACCCGACAGGAACGCGCCGAAAAAGTAGCCGATATAGGTGCTGCTCGCGACGAGCCCGGTCTCAGCGCTCGTCAATTGCCACAGCTTGCTGACGACCGGCAGCAGGAACGCGAGCGACGACGAATCGAGCCCGTCGAACATGTACCCGAGCCCGCCGATCAGCAGCAGTCTGCGGTGAAAGCTCGACAGGGGAAGTCTTTCAAGACGGGCGGCGACGGCGGACACGGCAACTTCTCCTGAAGGAAATGGCGCGGCGAGGCCGCGCGTTCTGCGCTGATGGATGCTTCGGGCCGCTTATCGGCCGATTGCGTAGGCCTGCATCTGACGCGGTGTAGCGGCGCCTCGCATCAAACCGTTGCGGATCGCGACCGCGCAGACCCGGCCGAGCGCCCACGGTTCCGCGACGGTGAGGTCGTGGCCCCGCGCGTGCAGTTCGGCGAGCGTGCTGTCCGGAAAGCGCGACTCGGCCGACATCTTGCCGAGCTGCATCGCGCGCGGATAGAACGAGCCGGGGAAGTGCGCGGTCTGGAACGAGGGCGCATCGGCGGCGGCCTGGAAGTTCATGCCGCCATGCACGTGCTTGAGGAACAGCTGCAGCGACCACTGATCCTGCTGGTCGCCACCCGGCGTGCCGAAGGCCGCGTACGGTTTGCCGTCGCGCGTGACGAGCGTCGGCGACAGCGTGGTGCGCGGCCGGCGG
The DNA here is from genome assembly GCF_014397645.1 of Paraburkholderia sp. 31.1. Lineage (NCBI taxonomy): Bacteria > Pseudomonadati > Pseudomonadota > Betaproteobacteria > Burkholderiales > Burkholderiaceae > Paraburkholderia > Paraburkholderia sp. 31.1. Next base: position 78,948 of record NZ_VZQN01000037.1, on the reverse strand, counting down.
CCCGGGCCGAGTGACGAAGGCAGGCCTTCTTCCATCCAGAACATCTGCGCGCGCGTGGTGACGTTGAAGCCAAGGCCCGGCACCGCCGGCGACGCCTGCAGCCAGCCGCCCGACGGCGTAGCCGACACCATGTTGCCCCAGCGGTCGACCACGTCGAGATGCACGGTATCGCCGCGCAATTCGGGCAGCGGCGCGAACGTCGGCTCACCCTGGCCAAAGCCGCCGGCCTGCTCGCGCCCGGCATTCGCGACGATGCGCGCGGCGCGTTGCTCGCTGTCGCCGAGCAGCCCGGGGCGGAATTCGAACGACGCGCGGCGCGGATCGATGAGGCGGCGCCGCTCGTCGTTGTACGCGTCGCTGAGCAGCACGTCCATCGGCACATGCGAAAACGCCGGGTCGCCGTAGAACACTTCGCGATCGGCGAATGCGAGCTTCGAGCACTCGATCACCGTGTGCACGAAATCGGGCCCGAGGGGGTCCATCGCGCCGAGATCGAAACCCTTCAGCAGCGCGAGCTGTTGCAGGAACATCGGGCCCTGGCCCCACGGGCCGGTTTTGTGCACGCGCATGCCCGCGTAGTCGTAAGACACCGGGTCTTCGTAGGTTGGCTCCCAGCGCGCGAGATCGCCCGCATCGAGCAGACCGCTGTTGCGCAGGCCCGAGGTGTCGAGCACGGCGGTCGAACGGAAGTACTGGTCGATCGCGTCGGCGACGAAGCCGCGATAGAAGACATCACGCGCGCGTTCGCACTGCTCGGCGCGATCGCTGCGCGTATTCGCCTCGCGCAGGATGCGCTTGTAGGTTTCGGCGATCGCGGGATTCGCGAACAACTGGTTCGGCATCGGCGCCTCGCCGTTGCGCAGCCATTGCTCGGCCGAGGTCGTCCATTCGGTGCGGAAGAAGTCCTGAATCGCGAGAATCGACGATGCCATGCGTGGCAGCACCGGATAGCCGTTTTCCGCGTAGCCGATCGCATAGCTCAGCACTTCTTCGAGCGGCAACTGGCCATAGTCGCGCAGCAGCGCCATCCACGCGCCGAATGCGCCCGGCACGACCGCGGGCAGCAGGCCCGTGCCCGGCACCACGTCGAGCCCCATCTTGCGCATCCGCTCGATCGTCATGCGCGCGGGCGTCACGCCTTGTCCGCACAGCACGCGCACGCGTTCTTCGCGCGCGCTGTAGAACACCACCGGCAGCTCGCCACCCGGACCGTTCAGATGCGGCTCGACGATCTGCAGGACGAAGCCGGCCGCGGCGGCGGCGTCGAACGCATTGCCGCCTTTTTCGAGGACCGCCATCGCCGATGCGCTTGCGAGCCAGTGCGTCGAGGCCACCATGCCGAAGGTGCCGATCAGTTCTGGACGGGTTGTAAACGACATGCGCGACTCCTTGGCGACGACGGTCCGAATGGAAGAACCAATATGCAGTGGTTCAAATGGAGAAAATGAAAGCGTAAAACTAACGAAGCCGGGTTGCACCCGGTGTTAACCATCAACCTGCGACCCAGTATAGCGAATCAAAAATCACCGGGCGTTGGTATGTCATGCCGCCGCGATTCTGGTATCGTTGGGACCAATACAAATTGGTTCAGTGGACAACATGGACAAACCGGTACTGGATGCGCTGCTCGACTACATCGCCGATCATCAGTTGAAGGACGGCGACGCGCTGCCGCCCGAACGAAAGCTCGCCGAGGAACTGGACCTGAGCCGCCGCGACCTGCGCGCGGCGCTCGCTTCGCTCGAGGCGTCGGGGCGCGTGTGGCGCGGCGTCGGCCGCGGCACCTATCTGGGCGCGCGGCCGCTGAAGTTTGCGCCGACGCTGCGCGGCTTGCGCGCCGGCACCAGTCCCGCGGATATCGCCGAAATGCGGCTGCTGTTCGAGCCGGCGCTGGCCGCGCTGGCCGCGACGAAAGCGAGTGGCGACGACCTGCAGGAACTGGAGAAATGCGCACGCAAAAATGCCGCCGCGAAAAACGACGACGAGTGGCAGCAATGGGATCATCGCTTTCATTTGCTGATCGGACATGCCACGCGTAATCCCGCGTTGATTGCGTTGATGGAGGTGATCAACGGTATGCGGGTGAAGCCGGAGGTGCGCGAGAAAACGTCCGCGCAGGAGACGCGGCAGTTTTTCGCGCAACAGCATCAGGCGATCGTCAATGCGCTGAAAGCGCGCGATGCGGATGCGGCCGCGCAATGCATGCGCGAGCATCTGCTGAGCGTGCAGTGGCGTGCGTCGGCGAAGACCGATGGTGCTGCGGCGCGGCGGGCGTGAGGTTGCCGTGGTGCCGCGCGTCGGTCAGGATGGCGGCGCTTTACTGCGCGAGCTTCCGGTTCAGTCGGCGCATGCCGTCGAAGACCGCATCGGCCACGTCCAGCGGAAAGGCGGCGGGCAGTTGCGACGAGACTGTGTCGATCACCGTCTCCGTTTGCGCGGTCAACTGATCGATCAGCGTATCGACGTCCGCGGCGGAAAAACCGACGCGCTGTCCTTCGGCCACCCAATGCCGGCGCTGGATCTGATTGAGCAGGTAATGGACGTTCTTGCCGCGAACCGCCATCGCCAGTTTCACTTTTTGCGCCGCGAGGCGCCCCGCGCCGCTGCCGATGATCGGATGCGCGGACAGCACGTCATAAAGCGGCGTGGATTCGTAGCGATTGCCGGGCAGATGCGCAATGCTGAAGTTCTTCGCGTGGCCATCGGTCGCGGCGAGCAGCCAGAAAACCAGCTGCGTCGCGAAGAAGTTGCGCCGGTCCGTCGGCGCGCGTGTGGACCTCGCGAGTATCTCCATGATCGCCTCGATGCCCGGACCGCCGTCGGACTCGTACTTGTGCAGCGCCGACGTGCCAGTGGCCTGGCACATGTCCTCTTGCGGCAGACGCACGATCCACGTGGCGTCGCTCGACAAACGGCGATCGAAGCGCTCGACGATCAATACCTTCTGCTCATCGAATCGCGCGATTTCGCAACGCGCGATGGGGAGCCCGTAGGCCGCGACGATCTGCGAGCACAGCCATTCGTTTTCCACCGACGTGCGCATATCGGCGCGCATGTTGCCGACCAGCCCAAGCGGCAGCTTGAAGATGTGCGTGGTCGGCGTGCTGCCTTCGGGCAGCAGCCAGCGATTGCGATGACGGAGCAGCGCGGTTTTTTCCTGCGCGCCGGCGATCGACAGACGCAGGTCTTCGAGCGGATCGTGCTGCCCGAGCGGCGCCGCCGTCGTCGTGCCGCGTAGCAACGCCGCGATGTCGCTGTCTCTGAGTTCGCGACCGTGGATGCTCGTCAGATCGCTCGGCTCTTCGTCCGGCGACAGCAGTTGCAATGCGCCGACGCAGTCGCGTCCGAGCGCGGTGAGCAACGCAAACGGCGCGGCGCTGCCGGTCCGGTAGCGCGCGGCGATGCGGCGCCGGATCGGTTCGCTGTCGGGCAGCAGGTTGTCGAAATAGTCGGCGACGATCTGGCCGCGATACGCCTGATTGCCCGGTGTGAACGGCAGCGACAGCGATAGCGGACGTCCTTGCGGATCGTCGATCCATTCGTCGGCATAGCTCAGACGTTCGCCGCTGCGTGTCGTTTCCCAGGCGCCGACCCGCAGGCCGTTCATCCACAGATTCAGACGGTTCGGTGTGCTGCGCGCCATGCTTACCAGTCCTCCCGTTTCTTGCTGGTGCTGGCCGCTTTGGTTGCCTTGGCGGGTTTGACCGCTTTGGGCTTTTGCGCTGAGGGTCCCGGTTTGAGCGGCACGCGCGTGGCGCGTTTAGCGTTGCCTTTTGCGTCGGCCGGCGCTCCGGCGACCGGCGCGGCGTCTTCCACGGCCACGCTTGGCGTCGATCCGCTCTGCGCGAGCTTCAGATCGACCTGCAAGACCCGCAACACCCTGAAGAGCCGTTCGACGCTGACGGTCGCCGGATTCGCTTCGAGTTGCGCGTAGGTCTGTTGCGTGACCCCGAGATGCGCGGCCATCGCGGCCTGAGTGAGGCCGGCGGCCTTCCTGAAGCCCTGCAGGATCGGTCTGAGCTGGCTCAGTGTCTTGATGGCGTAGTCCACGGTCGATCTCCGGTTCGGCTGCGGCGGCGTAACAGCCCAAAACCTGTAAATAACAGATACAGTCTATACTCTGTATTTGGCAAATACAAGCTAGAGACTGTTAATGACGAGCACGGACGCATTGGAAACGGCGTCCCGTCACGCTACTCATCACGCAACTAACGGTCAACCGCGCACCGCCACCCCCTTCGCTGCTGCGCAGCCCCTGCGCCGCAGGCAACATGTGATCCACCGAAAATAAAGATGATGGACAAACGCAACCATAAAATCGCATCTGTTTCACTGCTGGTTGGTGCTGCCATCAGAAGAAGCAACGCCTCGACCGGAAATAGATAAATCCGAATCGTTTTCGATTGACGATCTAATCAGGAAGCCGAACATTCAGGCAAAACAAAAGCTGTTTTCGCATCGCGTGGCTAGAACACTGAATGGCCGTCGATAACGAATCGCTAGCAATATCACGGGCGCTCAAATCGAGCGCAGGATAACTGACGAGTGTTGACGCGCATTGCATCGTATCCTTTCGCTCGCTGAATGAAATTTGACACAAATGTCACGCGCCGCGCATCGAGCCGAAACGGGCTTGGAAATTACAGAAAAGGCTGTAGACTCTATAGCGTGTATTACGCGGCGACGCCAACACGAGTCCAATCGTTGCGCGCCTACAGCATCTGTGCAAATCACTCCAATCCGCCATGAGATTTTCTGCCATCAAGGTGTCTATTCGCTGATACGACCCAACGCCAATAGAAGCCGAACCGGCGAACCACGCCGACCGGTGAGCCTGAAAGGAGATTCGACGAGACACACAGACCATTCTTCCAAATAACGCGATCGACGCCGCCGGATGCGGTTGCCGGCGGGCCGCTGGAGAACATAACTTCTTTGGAGTATGTGATGGCAAGCAAACCACAATGGCGAACGCTGTTATCTCTGACTTTTCTATCGCTGGCAATGATGGGCAACGTCGCGCGTGCGGAGAGCATTCCAATTGTCACAGGCCAGCAATGGATGCAGTCGACCGATGAGCAGAAGAAAGCGTATCTGGTCGGCATCTCGAATTTGATCGACGTCGAGCGCGCCTATGCCGGCAACACGGCGAACAGCAATGACATCGCGCAGCGCTTCGGCAAGGGCATGCAAGGCCAGACACTCGACAGCGTGCGTCAAGGCCTCGACGGCTACTACGCCGCCAATCCCACGATGATCCAACACCCGGTGATCGAGACCCTCTGGTTCCAGATGGTCATGCCCGGCCTGAAGAAAAATCAGTAAGGAGAACGATCATGAAACGACTTGGGTGGATCGCCAGTATTGGCGCACTGGCTGCGATGATCGGTTGCACGGACATGAGCCCGCAGACGCAGGGAACGGTGAGCGGCGCGGCACTTGGCGCGGGCGCCGGCGCGGGCATCGCGGCGATCTCCGGCGGCGATGCGTGGACCGGCGCGATCGTCGGCGGCGCGGCGGGCGGCGTGGCCGGCAATATCCGCGGCCGTCAGTAATTACCGGCGAGCAGGCAAGGCTGGGGCGCGACCTGGGTCACGTCCCGGTTTCGTTACTGAAGCGCACGGCCCGATCAGGCCTTGATCAGGCATTCCACGGCCGTCGAGTGAAGCGATTTCCGAGGCGTCGCTGAAGGACCGTTCTTCCATGAGGCACCTCTCCCTTCCCCGCGACGCCGTATGCATTCCGCGCCATTTTCCTCACGTCGAATGTCAAGTAGCGAAGCGAATGGGGCGAATTCATTCGCGCTCGCGACATCGCGCATTCCCAGTTCGTCATGAAAATCATCCGTTCATACTCGAGCCGCTGTCGACGTCGCGTTGGCCGCCCGGCCGACAAAGTTTGAACCGGTGATTAAAAGCCCTTAGGATATCCACATCGGAAGCCGCCGCGATGGCGGCATGCGCACACCACGCAGAGAGCAGTCTGCGCGCGGTGCAACCTTCATCTCATCAAGAGAACACGAATGCTGCGCACGTCACTGAAGGTAATAAAGATAAGTGCATGGGTTCTGGTGCTGCTGGCGGTGCTCGCATTGGGGCTACGCGCGTGGTATTCGCAGCGCGGGCCGGAGCTGTCGGTATGGCACACCTATGTGCCGCGCGAAATGACCGTCGAGGAAATGGACACCGCCGACTGGAACGCATACATCAAAGCGGAAAATCGGATTTTCGACGACGTGCGCGTCAATGTCGTCGAAAAGCTGCGGCCGTCCGAGCGCATTCCGGCGAACCGCTATTACGAGGGCTCGCCGATTTTTCCGTGGCATTTCGCCGAAAACTGGAATCACTCGTACATTCTCGAGCCGTCGGGGCCACCCGTCGGCGCGGTCGTGCTGCTGCACGGCATGACGGATGCGCCGTACAGCATGCGGCATATCGCGCGTCGATATCGTGATCGCGGTTTCGTCGCGATCGGCATCCGCTTACCCGGACATGGCACGGTGCCGGCGGGGCTCGTCGACGTGCACTGGCAGGACTGGACCGCGGCCACTCGGCTCGCGGTGCGTGAAGCGCGCCGTCGCGTGGGGCCGGACAAGCCGATCGAGCTGGTCGGGTTTTCGAACGGCGGCGCGCTCGCACTGCAATATGCGCTCGACGCGATCGAGAATCCCGCGCTCGCGCGTCCGACGCGCGTCGTGCTGATCTCGCCGATGATCGGCGTCACGCGTTACGCACGCTTTGCCGGTCTCGCCGGATTGCCCGCGGTGCTGCCGGCCTTCGCGCGCGCCGCTTGGCTCGGCATCGTGCCGGAGTTCAACCCGTTCAAGTACAACTCGTTTCCGGTGAATGGCGCGCGACAGTCCTTTCTCCTCACGAGCGTGATTCAGGAACAGATTGCGCGGCTCGAGCGCGAGAACCGGCTCGATAAGTTGCCGCCTATCCTCACGTTCCAATCGGTGACGGATTTCACGGTCAGCACGCCAGCGGTGATGTCGGCGCTCTACGACAAGCTGCCGGAGAACGGCAGCGAAATCGTGCTGTTCGACGTGAACCGCAGCGTGCGCTTCAGGACCTTCCTGCGCTCCGCGTCGTACACGGCGCTCTCGCGCCTACTGCGCATCGGTCCGCAGAACTATCGCACGACGGTGATCACCAACGTGTCGCCGGATTCAGCGCATACTGTCGAGCGCAGCGTTTATGCGGGCGAAGTGCAAACGCGTGTCAAGCCGCTGGATATCGACTATCCGCAGGATATTTTCTCGTTGTCGCACGTCGCGATTCCATTCCCGATCACCGACGCGCTGTACGGCATCGCGCCGGACGATTCGGAGAACTTCAACGAGAACCTCGGCACGCTCGCGCCGCGCGGCGAACGCGGCACACTGATTCTGACGCTCGATTCGATGTTCCGCATCGCGTCGAATCCGTTCTTCCCGTATCTGCTGCAGCGTATCGACGAAGGCATCGGCAAGATGCCGCCGCCGGTCGTCAAGTCACCGCCGCGCACGCATGAAACCGCCGACGGTCCGCCCGACGATTTCCCCGAAAATCTGAATGCGCTCGAGCAGGTCGGCTCGGACGAGCCTTGAAATCATTTCGATGCTTTGAATCAAGCTGACGGCAATTGCACTGCCACCCTCGCGAGATGTGACCAGACGGCTCGCACCTACCGCGGGCCGCCTGCTTTTCGGCTCGAAGATCGACGTTACGGCTGATACGACGAATCGACGATCGTCCACAGCGCCGCTTTCGGCTGCAGGTTCGCATCGAACGGTAGCGGCAGGTTGTTGCGCGGCACCGGCGTCGACGTCAGCCACGTGTGCTTGTCCGAATAGCCCCAGAACGTGACCGCCTTGATGCTCGGCTCCTGCTCGAACAGAGCGAACACGGCGCGATAACGCTCGGCCTGCGCGCGCATGATGTCGTTCGGCACTGGATGCCCGAGGTCCGGCAGACATGCATGCGGATCGCTCCAGCATTCACCGGGATCGGCATAGAGACTCACGTCGAGCTCGGTCACCTGGTTTTCGAGGCCGAGCGCGGCGACGTCGTCGAACGCCTGCTTGATGTTCGGCAGCGGCGGCCAGTTTACGCTGATATGCATCTGATGCCCGACACCGTCGATCGGCACGCCCTGCGCGCGCAAATCGCGGATCACTGCGAGCAGCTTTGCGCGCTTGCGCGGATCGTCGGTGTTGTACTCGTTGATATAGAGCTTCACGTTCGGGTCCGCCGCGCGCGCCGCGCGGAAGGCGATCGCGATGTAGTCCTTGCCGAGCGTCCGATACCACGGACTGTCTTCGCGATACACCTGATGCGGATCGTCGCTGATCACTTCGTTGACTACGTCCCACGCGTAGACCTTGCCTCGGAAGTGTGTGACGACGTCGGTTACATATCGATCGAGCCGCTTCGCGACGATGTCGTGATAGAGCGGATCTTTCGGATCGCCGGCGAAGAACCAGTCCGGCGCCTCGGTCCAGTCGCCGGCCTTGAAGTGCCACAAGAGCGTGTGCCCGCGCACCGCAATGCCGTGCGCTTGCGCGAACGCGACGATCCTGTCGGCCGGTTCGAAGTTGTACTTGCCTTCCGCGACGCCGATCGTGCCCGGCTTCATCTTGTTCTCGGCGGTCAGGCTCGAGAACTGGGCGGCGACGAGCGCCGCGTCGGCGGGACTGTCGATTGAATCAGGTTCAATCGCCGCGCCGACCTTGAAGTGCGCGGCCATCACACTGCGCAATGGCGGCAGCGCCTCAGCGGGCGCCGCGGCGAGCGGCTGGCCGTCATGAGCGACGGCGGCCTGGTTGTGCGCGCAGCCTGCGGTTGCGAGCGCGCAAACGGCGACGGCTGCGCAGAGCATGCGCATTGAAGTCCTCAAAGGACGCACTCCTGGTCTCCTTGTGACGGAATGCCGGTTCGGAGGTCTTCTGTAACTATGTTTACCGTTACCGGTAACAGTGAAGATGTTAAGCAGCCTCTGTCAGCGCCGCTATGAGGGATTTACCTGACATATCGACGAGACATGGATGGTGAATCAGCGTCGAGTCGACCGGCTTGACACGGCGTGGGTTGAAAGCGCTTTCAGATGGGGATTGCACGGAACCGCCGCGCGGCTAACGGCGCGAAACAGGGCGCCAGTCACTGAATCCCAACTGGCGAGACAGGAAAACCGAATCCGTTGAACGCGCGGGTTTGCTTCAATCGTCGTCCGCGCGGCGATTCAGTTTGATTTCAATGCCCGTTCAGCGAGCCAGCGTCGGGCGAGAGCCGGTTGTCCACCGAGGTGACACCCGGTACCGACATCGCACTCTGCTCGGCACGCGCGACATGGTCCCGCTCTGGCACCCATCCGACCAGCGTGATCCGCCCCGAGTGGGCAAAGACGAACACATGTGACATCCCGACTCCGCTGTGCGCCTCCGCGACCCGCACGCTATGGGCGAGTTGTTGGTCGGTGGCTTGCGAATCCTGGGCATGGGCCGCCGGCGCTATTGCGCTTGAAATCAGCAGCGCGAGTGTAGAAACAAGGGCTGTTTTCACGATACCTCCTTAGAGTGCCAAGGTGTGCCGGCAAAATCCGCCGGCAAATCTTCCGGTTCGACTCGATGCGAGGCGTCGGAAGTGCACTGGACAAAATCCTCTTTCCACTGCATGCGTCGCGGTTATCGCGGTTGCGCGCCGAGGTTTTGCCAGTCGGGGCGATGGGCGGTCGTGCCGTCGCCCGCAGAAAAGTTGCAAGGGCAGCGTGTTCGAGCGGGACGTCGCATGTGCGGCGTGGCGGGGGAACAGCGAGAGCCGAGGGATGGGAACTGGCTGGAGCGGTCGTGATCGAGCGCGAGAGCCAGACGGATGCGCCGACAATCCTGCACCCAGCCGGCTACGCCGCTGAGCCCGGCTCGTTGCCTAGCATCGTATGCATTGATGATAGTCGCTAATGTCCACCACTGCTGGCGGCTCCTGCGCCAGTTCGTCAAGCCAAAACCGGCAATGCAAGCGAGACGGCTCGTTGCATCTTCGCAACATCAAGCGCGAAATTTTGCTTGCGTTCGAGCGTGTTTTCCTTGTTAAGCAAGCGCTGAGCGACGCGCGAGACGGATTCGCCCATCGTTTCGGTGCATGAGTTCAAACGGATTTCCGACGCTTGTGACCATCACGTAATGGTCACAAAGCAGGGCGCTACTGCGGGATCGTCGGGCGCGCAACTGTTATCGATAACAGCGTTTTCCCTGAGCAGTTAGTTTGATGCGCGGCGCAAGGTCATTCCTATAATCGCCTCGAAATGTGAAGCAAATAAGTAGCGAACATTTCGGCAAGAGGGGAAACGTGTGAGAACGCGTGCGTCCTGTGCGGCTTGGAGACGCCAAAATATATATAGGAAATCTAAATGAAGAAGAAGCTTATTGCTGTGTCGGTGATGGCAGCCGCGACGACGGTGGCCCATGCGCAGAGCAGTGTCACGTTGTACGGCCGTATCGACAACGGCATCCAGTTTGAAACCGGCCTCCCGGGCGGCCACGCGTGGTCAGCCCAAAGCGGCGACTGGGGTTGCTCGTGGTTCGGCCTGCAGGGCGCCGAAGATATCGGCGGCGGCACGAAGACGGTCTTCCAGCTCGAAGGACAGCTCAACACGATGACCGGTGCATCCGCGGGCAATCTGTTCGGCCGCCACGCGACGGTGGGCCTGACGAACGACCACTGGGGTTTGTTCAAGATCGGTAACCTCGGCGCCGGCGAACTTTCGCAGGACAGCTGGGGCACCGACCCACAGGTGATGCAGCGCTACGCGATCTCGACACTGGTGCGCGGTCGCAACTGGGCGAGCACCAGCAACGGCGCGGAGTACAACTCGCCGGTGCTGCTCGGCGGCCTCGTGCTGAAGGGCCAGTATTCGCTGACCAACAACACGAGCTGGAACTCGGCGCCTGTCAACTCGGCTGGCGTGCCGACCGGCCAGGGTCGTACGAACGCGGTCGAAGGTGTGTACACGTGGGGCAACGGCGACGTCCGCGTGATCTATGACGAAGTGCGCGGCGCCAACGGCTCGTTCAACAACGTCTACTCTGCTTCGCGGATGGCCCTTGTCGGCGGCACGTACGTGCTAGGTCCGGTCAAGCTGTACGCGGGCTACCAGCACCTGAGCGCGCCTGACGCGACCAACGCGAGCGTGGGCGTAACCGATGCGTCGCAGCCTCTCGGCGTGAGCGCGCCGACCAGTGTGAACCACGAATGGGTCGGCGCTGCATGGCAGGTCACGTCGCCCACGCTGTTGACGGCTGCGGTCTACCACGCCAACGCGAACAACGGCAACGGCAATGGAACGCTGTTCACGCTCGCCGCGACGTACGCGCTGTCGAAGCGCACGTTCCTGTACACGGAAGCCGGCTACGTGCACAACAGCTCGACGTCGAACCTGAACCTCGGCAACGGGCCGTACGGCAACAACAACTTCGATGCGGTGACGGGCACGTCGTCGAACAGCAACCCGAACTATGGTCATAGCCAGACCGGCGTGTTCGCCGGAATCATGACCTCGTTCTGAGTTGAGGTTGCCTGATCAGCAATCGCAGTGATCTCTTTGTTTCAAGGACTGTTTATTTCTCTTTCATAGAGAGGCCGGTGCGACGCCTCCTCCACCCTCGTCGCATCGGCTGCTTTTTCTTTGTTTCGAATTCATCACCGGACGTAGTGCGCCTCTTCATATCTGAAAGCGCTTTCATCACAGGATTCAGGCAGAACTCATGACCCACGACGGCTCCAACGATAAACCCGGCGCGCCCAAGGTATCCAACGTACCCGCTGCGCCCAACGTGACGCTCGAAGCCATCGCGCGCGCGGCCGGTGTTTCTCCGAGCACCGTATCGCGGATCCTGAACGGTTCTGCGCGCGTGCTTCCCGCCAAGCAGCAGGCGGTGGAAGCGGCGATCGCGCGTTTCAACTATCGGCCGAACGTGCTCGCGCGCAGTCTCGCGAGCGGGCGGACCGAAACGATCGGCGTATTGACGCAGGCGGTGTCGAGCCCGTTTTACGCCGAGTGGCTGCGCGGCATCGAGGAGTCGTTGTACGAACCGGGCTTTACGCCGATCTTCGTGAGCAGCCGCTGGAACATCGACGACGAAAAGGCGCGCCTCGAGCAGTTCATCGCGCGGCGCGTCGATGGAATCATCTTGCTGCACGCGCAACTCGATGAGTCGACGTTGACCGACTACTCGCGGTACGCGCCAATGCTCGTACTCGGCCGCTCGGTACACAACAGCGCGACGCTCGCTGGCCTGCCGATCGACAACATGCAGGGCGCACGCGACGCGACCCATCATCTGATCGAGCAAGGCCATCGCGAGATCGCCTTCATCGCCGGGCCGGCAAGTCACGAGGATGCGATTGAGCGCCTCGTCGGCTACCGGACCGCGCTCGAGGAAGCGGGCATCGGTTTCGATGCCGATCTCGTCGAGCAGGGCGATTACCTCGAAACGGGCGGCGTCGCCGCGATGGAGCGGCTGATGGCGCGCCATCCATCGTTCAGCGCGGTGTTCTGCGCAAACGATCAAACCGCGTATGGCGCGCGCCTCGCGATGTTCCGCCGCGGCGTGCGGGTGCCGGACGACGTGTCGCTGGTCGGCTTTGACGATTTGCCGACATCGTCGTACATGACGCCGCCTTTGACGACAGTCCGCCAGCCGACTTACGAAATCGGCCGCCTCGCCGCACAGGGCATCGTGCAGATGATCCGCAAGCAGTCGATCGCGCTAAGCCCGATTCCGCTCACGCTCGTGACGCGTGAAACCACGCGGCGAATCACGCCGCCGGTAAAACGGGGGGATACGCGTACGTAGCGGTTGTTTTTTGGCCTCAACGTGAAAGCGCTTTCAGGTATCGGCAGTCAAGCAGAAATTCAGCAGCGCATTCAGCGCCAGGCAAAGCAGCACCGAGCAAAGCAGCAACAAAGACAACAGGGGAAGAAGGTCGCAGCAACCGGGTATTCATCGAATGCAATTCAAACAGGGTTCTTCAGGAGACGAGTAATGAAATTCCGCTTTTCAGGCTCTGCCACCGCCGTTCTGCTCAGCCTGGCCGCAGTCGGCGCGCACGCCAACACCACGTTGACGGTCGCGGTCTTTCCGAAGCTGGATCAGGAAATCAAGGACGCGCTTCCGGCGTGGAAGAAGCTGCATCCGGACGTCGACATCAAGGTCTCGTCGCTCGCGATCGCCGATCACCACAACGCAATGACCACCGCACTCGCGACGAGCTCCAATCTGCCCGACGTGATGGCGGTGGAGGTCGGCTTTATCGGCCGCTTCGCCTCGGGCGGCGGTCTCGAAGATCTGTCGAAGGCGCCGTATAACGCGGGCCAGTACAAGAGCCATTTCATCAACTACACGTTCGCGCAGGCGACCACGCAGGACGGCACGATCGTCGGCATGCCGGCCGATATCGGTCCGGGCACGCTGTTCTATCGCAAGGACCTTCTCGACAAGGCGGGCGTGACCGAAGCCGACCTGACGAAGTCGTGGGACTCGTACCTGGCGGCCGGCGTGAAGATCAAGAAGGCGACGGGTGCGTACCTGATGGCATCGTCGCGCGATATCGAGGATATCTACATTCGCGCCGACCTGAAGGAAGGCGATGGCGTGTACTTCGACAAGGCCGGCAATCCGGTCGTCACGTCGCCGCGTTTCGTGAAGGCGTTCGAGCTCGCGAAGAAAGCACGCGACCTCGGTCTCGACGCGAAGATCACGCCCTGGTCGAACGAATGGGCCGAAAGCTTCAAGCGCGGGACCGTCTCGACGCAGATGATGGGCGCGTGGCTCGGCGGCCACCTGTCGTCGTGGATCGCCCCGGACACGAAGGGTCTGTGGCGCGCGGCCAATCTGCCGAACAACGCGTACGCATCGTTCGGCGGCACGTTCTACTCGATTCCGGCGAACGCGACGCAAAAGCCGATGTCGTGGGAATTCATCAAGTTCCTGACGACGCGCCAGGACACGCAGCTCGCATCGTTCCGTTCGATCGACGCATTCCCCGCGCTGCTTGCCGCGCAGAACGATACGTTCTTCGCGGAGCCGGTCGCATTCCTCGGCAACGAGAAAGCGCGTCTGATCTGGCGTGACGCAGCCTCCCACATCCCGGCGATCCAGCGTAGCAAGTACGACCAGGTCGCCGAGGAAGCGGTGCATTCGGCCCTCGACAAGGTCGTCGACGACGGTGCAGACGTGCATACGGCGCTCCAGGAAGCGCAGGACCAGATCGCGCATCGGGTCCGCCGTTAAGCGGTATCGATGCAAGGTCGCGGCACGCTGCGTGCCGCGACCGAAGTGTGTCGCAGTGCGCTGCAAGTCTGCTGCAAACAGCGTGGCCGGTCATCGATCCCGGCGACGCCCGACTGGACGGAACTATTGATGAACACCCCGCTGCCCACGACCCCAGAGGTCGCCCGCGATGCGCGCGCGAGCGACGTGCCGAGCTCGCCCGCGCCGTTCGCCGCGCCGCGCAGAACTTCGCGGCTCGATCCGGTGAAAGTCGCGCCCTACCTGTTTCTCGGTCCATTTTTCCTGCTGTTCGCGCTATTCATGGCGTTCCCGCTGCTGTTTTCGCTGTACCTGTCGTTCCAGAGCTGGGACGCGACGGCGGGGCTCGCGAGCATGAAGTGGGTGGGTCTGTCGAACTTCACGTTCACGCTGACCGACCCGTGGTACTGGAAGTCGCTGTACAACACCGCGTCGATGGCGATCATGTCCGGCGTGCCGCAGCATCTGGTGGCGCTGCCGCTCGCATTCTTTCTGCAAACCGCGTTTCGCCGCTGGCGCAACCTGGTGGTCGGCCTGTACTTCCTGCCGTTCATCACGTCGAGCGTCGCGATCGCGCTGATCTTCTCGTCGCTGTATTCGACCGACTTCGGCATGATCAACCTCGCGATCGCCGAACTCGGCAAGCTGCCCGGCCTGCACTGGATCGTGCCCGCGCATCCGATCGAGTGGCTCTATAGCCCGAAGAACGTCAAGCCGGCAGTGTCGGTCGTGATCTTCTGGCGCTATGTCGGCTGGAACACGGTGCTGTATCTGTCGGCGCTGCAAACCATTCCGAAGGACCTTTACGAGGCCGCGCGCATCGACGGCGCGAACGGCTGGCAACAGTTCACCCGCATCACGATTCCGCTGATCAAGCCGATGATTTTCTTCGCGGTCACGCTGTCGATCATCGGTGGGCTGCAACTGTTCGAAGAGCCGTTCATCCTGCTGCCGAACGAAGGCATGGGTACCAGCCAGTCCGGTCTGACGACGGCCGTCTATATGTATCGCACCGCATTCCACGACGGCGATTTCGGCACCGCGAGTTCGATCGCATGGCTGCTGTTCATTTCGATCGGCGCGTTGATGTGGTTGAACACGCGGATCTTTCAACGCAGCGGCATGAACGAGGAGACACAGCGATGAAATCGTCGAGCAACAAGGGCCGTTATATCGGCTACGCGATCGTGGCGGCCGGTGCGCTGCTGATGTTCTCGCCGTTCTACTTCATGTTCGTGTTCGCGACGCACACGAGTTCCGAGATTTTCTCGATGCCGCCCCCGCTGTGGTTCGGCAGCGCGTTTCTCGACAACATGGCCTCGCTGATGCGGCACATTCCGTTCTGGCGCAATCTCGGCTGGAGCTTCTATACGGCCACGATGCAAACCGTGCTGACGCTGCTCGTCACGTCGATGGCCGGCTACGCGTTCGCGATGTACGAATTCCGCTTCAAGAAGACGCTGTTCGCGATCGCGCTGACCGCGATGCTGGTGCCGCCGTTCCTCGGCATGATTCCGACCTTCATGACGATGAACCTGCTCGGCTGGATCGATCAGCCGCGCGCGCTGTACGTACCTGGCGCGGCCGCCGCGCTCGGCGTGTTTCTGATGCGCCAGTACGTCGCGGCGGCGATTCCGTCCGAGCTGATCGAGGCGGCGCGCATCGACGGCTGCAGTGAATTCCGCATCTACCGGAGCATCGTGATGCCGCTGCTGGGACCGGCGCTGGGTACGCTTGGACTGATCAGCTTCATTCAGGCGTGGAACAACTTTCTGTCGGCGCTCGTCGTGCTGCGTTCGCCGTCGATGTACACGCTGCCGCTCGCTCTGCGCATTCTGCAAAGTCCGACCAATTCGGATTGGGGCGCGGTGATGGCGGGCTCCGCGGTCGCGGTGCTGCCGTTGCTGGTGCTGTTTGCATTCACCTCGCGGCGTCTGATCGACGGTCTGACGACCGGCGCGGTCAAGGCTTGAGATTCTCTCTTTCATTTTTCACGCCCTCGCGGGCGTGACATTCAGGACAACATCATCTATGTCGACGTATCGATTCAACGAAGACTTCGTCTGGGGCGTCGCCACCAGTTCCTACCAGATCGAAGGCGCAGCGCATGAGGACGGCCGCGGCCCGTCGATCTGGGACGCGTTCTGCAACGTGCCGGGCAAGGTCGTGAACGGCGAGAACGGCGATGTCGCATGCGATCACTATCACCTGGTCGAGGACGACCTCGACCTGATGGCCGAACTCGGGGTCAAGGCTTATCGCTTTTCGATCGCCTGGCCGCGCGTGCAGCCGACTGGCCGCGGCGCATTCAACGACACGGGCCTCGCGTTTTACGAGCGCCTCGTCGACGGTTTGCTCGAGCGCGACATCCAGCCGTTCGCAACGCTGTATCACTGGGACCTGCCGTTGTCGCTGCAGCATACGCAAAACGGCTGGGAAAGCCGCGACACCGCTTATCGCTTCGCGGACTACGCGCGCAAGATCGGCAGCGTGCTCGGCGATCGCATTGCATCGATCGCGACGCACAACGAACCGTGGTGCACCGCGTGGCTCGGCAACGCAACCGGCTATTTCGCGCCGGGCAACGCCGATCTGAAGAAGGCCGCGCATGTCGCGCACCATCTGCTGCTGTCGCACGGTCTCGCGTTGCAGGCACTGCGCGCCGATGGCGTGAAGGCGCCGCTCGGCATCGTGCTGAACCAGTCGCCGGCGCATGGCGCGACGGATGCGCCCGAAGATCAGGCCGCCGCGTCGCTCGAATACGCGAAGTTCGTGCGCTGGTACATGGACCCGCTGTTCAAGGGCGAGTATCCGGCCGAGGCGCTGGAATGGTATGGCGCGAACGGTCCGCAAGACGTGATCCGGAGCGGCGATTTCGACGTGATCGGCACGCCGATGGACTTCCTCGGCGTCAACTACTACACGCGGATCTTCGCGAGCGCATCGGGCGAGAAGCGTCCGCCGGGCGCGCTCGGCTTCACCGACATGGATTGGGAAGTCTATCCGCAAGGTCTCACCGAATTGCTGACGCGCATCAACGCCGACTACAAGTTGCCGCCGATCTACATCACCGAGAACGGCTGCGCGGCGAAAGACGTGCTCGATAACGGCCGCGTGCACGACGCCGAGCGCGTGCGCTTCTACGACCTGCATCTCGCCGCCTTGTCGGACGCGGTGAAACAGGGCGTCGACGTGGCGGGCTATTTCGCCTGGAGCCTGATGGACAACTTCGAATGGGCGTCGGGCTACGACAAGCGCTTCGGCATGGTCTACGTCGACTACGCGAGCCAGGAGCGCACGCTGAAGGACAGCGCGTTGTGGTATCGCGACGTGATCGCGCAACACGCCGGCGTCGCGGCCGTGCGCTGAGGCGCACGCCCGGCGACGGGCGCATCGAACCTCGCGTGGCACGGCAGTAGTGCGGCAGTGGGATAGCGTCACGCGGGGTCTGCAAGTACAAGGATTGAGGAGGAGGCATCAAATGGGCGAACTCGTATTGCGCAACGTCACGAAGACGTATGGCGAAGGACCGCAGGTGATCCAGGGCATCGACCTGCACATCCCGGACGGCCAGTTCACGGTGTTCGTGGGACCGTCGGGCTGCGGCAAGTCGACGATGCTGCGCATGATCGCGGGGCTCGAGTCGGTGACGGGCGGCGACATTCTGATCGACGGCGTACGCGTCAACGATCTGCAGCCCACGGACCGCGGCATCTCGATGGTGTTCCAGAGCTACGCGCTCTACCCGCACATGACGGTCGCGGAAAACATGGGCTTTTCGCTGAAGCTGTCGGGCAAGTCGAAAAAGGAAGTGCGCGAGGCGGTGGGCCGTGCCGCCGAGATCCTGCAGATCACACATCTGCTGGAGCGCAAACCGAAGGCGCTGTCGGGCGGCCAGCGCCAGCGCGTCGCGATCGGACGGGCGATCGTGCGCAAGCCGCGCGTGTTCCTGTTCGACGAACCGCTGTCGAATCTCGACGCTGCGCTGCGCGTGCAGATGCGTATCGAGCTCGCGAAGCTGCATCGCGAACTCGGCACGACGATGATCTACGTCACGCACGATCAGGTCGAGGCGATGACGCTGGGCCAGCAGATCGTCGTGTTCAACAAAGGCTGCATCGAGCAGACCGGCGCGCCGCTCGACCTGTATGAGCGGCCGTCGAACCGCTTCGTCGGCGGCTTCATCGGCTCGCCGCAGATGAACATGCTGGCCGCGACGCTGGTGTCGCGAAGCGATGCGCAAACCGTCGTGGCGCTTGCCGGCGCGAGCCAGCGCATCGTGCTGCCCGGCCGGCTGGCGCAGCCGGTCAGTGGCGAGTTGACGCTCGGGGTGCGCGCCGAGCATCTGGGCATCGGCTCGCTCGACGAAGGTCTCGCCGCGCGTGTCGAACTGGTCGAGCATCTCGGCGACGTCTCGATCCTGCATGCTCGACTCGATGGCATGGCGCACGCGATCGCGCTGAAGCTCGACAAGAAGGACGCGCAGCACGCGGTCGGCGCGCGTGTCGGGATCAAGGTGGCGTCGTCGTCGGTCACGCTGTTCGATGCGAACGGCGCCGCGGTGAGCCTCGCGCGACCCGAAGTCGGCGAGGACGTCGGCGCGGTGGTTTGACAGGCCGATGTCGGCGAGTGAGCAACGGTAAAGCCGCGCGAATCGTTGCATGCGTGGATGGTGCATTTCGATGCGGAGCCTTCATCGGGCTCCCTGCATCGAACGACGAAGACTGACGCAAGCAGCGATGATGTTGGCCAGTTCGCATTAAATATTACGCGGTACTTTCGACCCCTTGCGTCGGGCTTTCTCCTTGCCGGGCTTGATTTGAAGGATCCAGTCGAGGGGGCGGATAGTGGTTCGGAGCTTAGGTAAACTCCGCATGGCGGCCGCGAACATGCGCCATTAACATCCGCTAACGTTAAGGGTAACGTTAAGCAAGTTTGCATCTATTCGAAGATCTATAACACGGGGCAAAACATTGCAAGCCAAGACGCGCCGCGCCGCTATCCGGCACGACCCGGTATGGCCAGAGCGGTCTGTGTAAAACCAATTGATTAGATGAACGTGCATCGGTTGCGCGCAGGAATTGGCGCGACCGTTGCAGGCTGTGTCGCGGCTACGGTAGTTGTCGCCGCGAGTTGGATTGGAGCTCGAGGGAGCTCCTGGCAGTAGGCTGGGAAGCAACGACTGAGAGCAAGGTTGATAAAGAATGTCGGGCCACGCATCGCGGGTGTTCGCCTGAGGGCGCACCGGCCCGATACAAAAAATACCGTTGGATTTTTGCTGGGTGGAGAGCGTCAAGGAAAAGCGAGTATCTAAAGCCATTTTCAAGTCCCGGGCCTGCGAGCTGTTCCGTCAGGTCGAGGCATTGGGTGAAACCGTGGTCGTCACCGACCGCGGGCAACCCACCATCGAAATCCGGCCGTATCGCAGCAAGCAGGAAAATCCGCTCGAGCTGCTGCGCGCGTCGATTACGCATTTCAACCTGAAGCACGCGTTGCAGCCTGTCACTGCCGAGCAGGACGAGTAATGATCACGCTCGACACGCTTGCCCTCGTGTGCTGGCTCGGCAGGCAAAAAGCGCTGAGCCAGGCCGCGCACGATGCGATCGATCGGGAGCTCGCCGGCGGCGAGATCCTGATTTCGGCAATCAGTGCGTTCGAAATCGCGGAGTTCGTGAAGGTCGGCAGTCTCGGACTGTCGATGGACGCGCGCAGCTGGATGTCGACGTTTCTGTCGCTCGACGGCGTGCGGATGATTCCGGTCGACACCGAGATCGCGTTTCGCGCGGCCACGCTGCCGCCCACGCTCGCCTTGCATCAACGCCTGATCGTCGCGACCGCGCGCACGCATGGCGGCGCGCTCGTGACTTCGGATGCGAAGGTGCGCGCGTCGACTTACGTCGAAACGATCTGGTGACGGCCGCGGCGCTGCCTGGTGCGGACTGGGCCGGTGGAATCGCGCACCACCAGTTCCGCCGGCAGCGTGATGCGTTGCGAAGCGGCGTCGATCCCGGCGATCTGCGCGAGCAGCGTGTTGACCGCCGAGCGCGCCATTTGCTGGAACGGTTGGCGGATCGTGGTGAGCGCCGGGTGAAACTGCTCGGACATCGGGATGTCGTCGAAGCCGATCACCGAGATGTCGTCCGGCACGCGCAGACCCGCTTCGCGGATCGCGGCGATCACGCCGAACGCGCTCTGGTCGTTGGCCGTGAAGATCGCGGTGGGCGGCTCGGCGAGGTTCAGCAGGTCGAACGTGACATCGAACGCCATCATTTGCGAGAGGTCGCCCGCGGCGACCAGCGAGTCTTCGCGTTGCAGGCCGAGGCGAGCCAGCGTGTCGTGATAGCCGCGTTGCCGGTCGCGCACGCCTTCGATCGTTTCGTCGCCGGCCAGAAACGCGATGCGCTTGTGACCGAGCTCGGCGAGGTGCTCGACCGCGAGACAGGCGCCGCCGTAGTTGTCGACCGACACCGACGGGAAGCCCGTCAGCGTGCCGCGCTGATCGACGACGACGACCGGTACCTTCGCGGTGGCGAGCGCCTCGAGGCACAGCGACTCGCGCGGAAGAATGGCGAGGATACCGTCGGAGAATTGCTGGATGAGCCCGAGCAGGTCGTGATGCGTATGACGATCTTCGTCGAATACCGTGTAGACCAGCATCTCGCAGCCCGCGCCACGCGCCGCGCGGCCCGCGCCGAGAATCAGTTCGCTGGAGAATTGCGTGTCGAGTGTCGGCGTGATGATGCCGATGATGCCGTTGCGGCCGCCCGACAGTTTCTGCGCGGTGCGGTTGACGACGTAACCGATGTCCGACGCGATTCTCAGGACTTCGTCGCGGGTTTCGCGCGACACGCCGGGACGGCCGTTGAGAGCGCGCGACGCGGTCATCTGGGACACCCCGGCAAGCTTGGCAACGTGCTCAAGCGTTGGGGTCTGTCTTGCCATGCGGGTCGAAGGTGTGCGAGAGGTCATTGGATGGGTCGACTCGCTAATCGCGTTAGCGATAACGTTTATGTAGTCGTTATTCTAGCAGAACCCTTTATATTTCAGCTTTCCCACAATCGGTCCATCTTATCCGGCAGTTGCGTCGCAGCCCGCCGGGACCAGGTAAAATCCCGCATAGCCTTACTTCACGCATCGACCTAACATTCACTAACGTTAAGGCTAACGTTAATGTTTCGGTGATTTCTTATAATCCAGAAGAGGGGACACACCCATGGCGTACCCGGCTTTGTTTAAAGCGCGGTCCATCATCGGCGCGACGGCGCTGCTGTTTTCGTTGTCTGCAGTTGTTTCGAACGCCGTAGCGGCGGACTCCAAAACGATCACGGTATGGGACCAGCAGACCAATGCGTCGTCGAGCAAGATCATTCGCGACGCGTCGGATCGATTCGAAAAGGCGGTTCCGGGCTACAAGGTCGAGAATTCGCACGTCCTGAACGAGGCGTACAAGACTAAGCTGAAGGTCGCTTTCGGCGCGAATCAGCCGCCGTGCGTGTTCGAGAACTGGGGCGGCGGCGGGCTGCACGAGTACGTGAAATCCGGCCAGATCGCCGACCTCACGCCGTACCTGGAGAAGGATCCGGCGTACCGCAGCCGCTTCATGCAGGCGTCGTGGAATGTCACGACGTTCGACGGCAAGACCTACGGTGTTGCCGCCGAAAACGCGGCGGCCGCGGTGATCTTCTACAACAAGGAAGTCTTCAAGAAGTACGGCATCACACCGCCGAAGACGTGGGATGAACTGATGCACGTCGTTGAAGTGCTGAAGTCGCACAACGTTGCAGCGTTCTCGCTCGCGAACAAGAACAAGTGGACCGGTTCGATGTACTACATGTACCTCGTCGACCGTATCGGCGGTCCGCAAGTCGTGAAGGACGCGATCGAAGGCAAGGGCAAGGGCTTCGAAGATCCGGCGTTCGTCGAAGCCGGCAAGCGCATTCAGGAACTCGTGAAGGCTGGCGCGTTCGCACCGGGCATCAACGGTCTCGATTACGACTCGGGCGCCTCGCGCCGCCTGCTGTACACGGGCAAGGCTGCCATGGAGCTGATGGGCGCCTGGGAAGCTTCGACGATCGCGAACGAAAATCCGACGTTCTCGAAGGACCTCGACTTCTTCGCGTTCCCGAGCGTGCCGGGTGGCAAGGGTGATCCGCGCGACCTGATCGGCACGGTCGGCGACGGCTTCCTCAGCATCTCGACCGAGTGCAAGACGCCGGACGCAGCGTTCAAGCTGATCCAGGCACTGACCGACGAGCAGGCGATGCAGGCTCGCGCGTCGGATGACCACAAGCTCCCGCCGGTCAATCACGTCAAGATCGACGATCCGTTCACGCAGCGTCTGCAGCAAATGCTTGCCGCCGCTCCGAGCGTGCAGCTCTGGTACGACCAGGCACTGCCGCCGGCCCTCGGTGAATTGCACAAGGACACGACGCAAGCACTGTTCGGTCTGTCGCTGACGCCTGAGGCTGCTGCGCAGCAAATGGAAGCCGCTTCGAAGAAGGGCGGCTGATCTACAGTCCTAAAGAAAAGTCCGACCGGCACCGCGAGGTGCCGGTCGGCATACAAGCCCGTGAATATCGCACTTTCCGCTACACCCGAACGCCGGCTGAGATTTTCATCGCAAACGCTCGTCACGGTTGTGTTTCTTGCGCCGTCGCTGCTGCTGCTGGCCGTGTTCCTGCTTTATCCGCTCGTCTCCAGCCTGCGGCTGTCGCTGCTCGACTGGAACGGCCTCGGCAACACTGCCCGTTATATCGGGCTCGCGAACTGGGCGCGGCTCGCGCACGACATGGTGTTCTGGCAATCGCTGAAGAACAACGTGATTCTTGCTGTCGCGTCGATCGTCGTCCAGCTTCCGATCGCGCTCGCGCTCGCCGTGCTGCTCGAGAAGGCCGGTCGTGGCTCGCGCTTGCTCAAGGTGCTCTATTTCCTGCCGCTGCTGATGTCGAGCGTGGCGATCGGTGTGCTGTTCAAGCAAATCTACGATCCGAATTTCGGTCCGATCAACGTCGCGCTGCAGGCATTCGGGCTTGATGGCCTCGCGAAGGACTGGCTGGGCGATCCGCATTTTTCGCTGGCTGCGACCATCGCCGTGATCATCTGGCAGAACGCGCCTTTCTACATGATTCTGTTTCTCGCCGGCCTCTCGTCGATGCCGGCCGAGGTCAACGAGGCTGCGCTCCTCGACGGCGCATCCGAGTGGACCATTTTCTGGCGCATCAAGCTGCCGCACCTGCAAGGCACGGTGCGCACCGCTGTGCTGCTGTCCGTGCTCGGCTCGCTGCGTTACTTCGATCTCGTCTTCGTCATGACCGGTGGCGGCCCCGAAGGCTCGTCCGAGGTGATGGCCACCTACATGTATCGCACGGTGTTCAGTTCGTTTCAACTCGGCTACGGCAGCACCATCGGCTCGGCGATGTTCCTTATCGTCATCACGGTGGCGGCGGTGTCGATGTACTTCACCCGCCGTTATGCAACCGAGGTCTGAACCATGAACAAGAAACTACGCTTCCCCCGCCTGGGGGTTCCTCTGCTGGCATTGATCTGGCTGGCCGTCACGACGATTCCGTTTCTCTTCATGGTCGCATCGAGCTTCAAGAGCCAGGAAGAGACCTTCGCGACGTCAGTGTGGGCGCCGCCGAGCCACCTGTATTGGGGTAACTACGCGGCTGTGCTGCAGGGGCCGTTTTTCACTTATTTCCGTAACAGCGTGTTCACGGTGGGCGTGTCGGTGCTGCTGATCGTCATCATCAGTGCGATGGCGGCCTACGTGTTTGCGCGCTTGCGCTTCTCGCTGAACAAGACGCTGTTCGGTCTGGTGGTCGCCGGCATGATCGTGCCGCTGCATGCGACGCTCGTGCCGATCTATCTGCTCACGCGCAACCTCGGCCTTTACGACACCGCGTTCGCGCTGCTCGGTCCTTATGTGGCCCTCAGTCTGCCGGTGTCGATCTTCATCCTGACCGAGTTCATGCGCCAGATTCCGCGCGAACTCGAAGAAGCGGCGCAGCTCGACGGCTGCAGTCCGTTCCGCATCTTCTGGCGTATTTTCTTCCCGCTTTCGGCACCGGGGCTCGCCACTGTGACGATCTTCAACGGCATTGGTCTGTGGAACGAGTTCATCTTCGCGTACATGCTCACGTCGACGGCCGAGCACCGTACGCTGCCGCTCGCGATTTGGGACTTCATGGGGCAATACGCGTCGAACATACCCTCGATGCTGGCCGTCCTCGTGCTCACGTCGTTGCCGCTGATCGTTGCCTACGCGTTCGGTCAGGAGCGCGTGATCAAGGGGATGATGGCCGGCTCGCTCAAGGGCTGATCCGCATCGCACACCACCTCGAATCGTGCGGGCTAAAGTGGCCCGCACACCGAACTTCGCATAAACGATATGGCAAGCATCTCTCTCACTAACATACAGAAGTCCTATACGAGCGGTAACTCGGTGATCCGCGACGCCAACCTCGAAGTCGGCAGGGACGAATTCTGCGTGTTCCTCGGGCCGTCGGGCTGCGGCAAGTCCACGCTGCTGCGCATGATCGCCGGTCTCGAATCGATCACCGACGGCGAACTGCGCATCGACGGTCAACTGATGAACAACGTCGAACCCGCGAAGCGCCAGGTCGCGATGGTGTTCCAGAACTACGCGCTCTATCCGCATATGAGCGTGTACGAGAACATGGCATTCGGCCTGCGTCAGGCAAAGGTCGATAAGGCCACCATCGACAAGAAGGTGCGCAGCGCCGCTGCCGCGCTGCAACTCGACAGCTACCTCGAACGCCGCCCCGCTGCGTTGTCCGGCGGCCAGCGCCAGCGCGTGGCGATCGGGCGCGCCATCGTGCGCGAGCCCGGCGTGTTCCTGTTCGACGAGCCGCTGTCGAATCTCGACGCCGCGCTGCGCGTGCAGACGCGCACCGAAATCGCCCGTTTGCATCGCGAGTTCAACCGCGCGAGCGCGGTGTACGTCACGCACGACCAGATCGAAGCGATGGCGCTCGCCGACAAGATCGTGCTGCTGCACGCCGGCGCGGACATGGAAAAGCACGGCAGCATCGCGCAGATCGGCGCGCCGCTCGATCTGTACCACCGGCCGAAGAGCCGCTTCGTCGCAGGCTTCATCGGTTCGCCGAAGATGAACTTCATGCCGGCCACGGTGCTCGCGGTCGACGACAAGGGCATTCAGGTCGAGCTGACCACGGGCGAGCGCGTGCGCGCCGAGGTCGACGGCCGCAGGCAGCGCGCCGGTTCGCAGGTCACGCTCGGCATCCGGCCGGAGCATCTTGCCCTGCCGTCGGCGCAGGCCGGCGTGCAGACGATCCGCTGCGCCGTGCGCCTGGTCGAACGGATGGGCGAGCACAGCTACGTGCATGTGGACGGTGGCGTGCGCGACGGCAACGCGATGATCGCCAAGCTGCCCGGCGACGGTGGCGTGACGCACGACGAACGCGTCGAACTGGCGTTCGCACCACACGCGTGCCACGTGTTCGACGACAAGGATTTCGCGCTGCCGCGTCTGCACTGATCCGCTTGCGATCGCGCTGCTTGCACGACGCGAGCAAGCGCGGTCCCGTTGCATCGCGTCGCTAGACGCGACGAACGACCCGTAGTCGATCAAACACGGCGAATTCGAGTCGCGGCTGCGTTCGATCGATTAGCAGGACTGCGAAGTCTGGAAAGGTATCTGAAATAGAAGGGATGGCATCCGGGCTGAAGCAACGCCATGCCGCACGCTTGTCAGAAACAACGGATTTGTCGGCGCTTCATGCGCTTCGTACACCACGATAAAAAAAGGAGTTTTCGATGTTGCTTCGCCAAAGTGAGGTCCCGCTCTACCGCAATCCAGCCGCAGCTGTGGAAGAGCGCGTGGCCGATCTGCTCGCGCGCATGACACTCGACGAAAAGATTGCGCAGCTTCACGCCGCGTGGCTGAAGCTGTCGGCCGATGGCAATCACAAGGCGCGTAGCATCGATTTCGCACAGAGCGCCAACCAGATCACGGTCGACGAGATCCTGCAGCATGGCCTCGGCCAGATCACGCGTCCGCTCGGCACGCATACGGTCGATCCGAAAGAAGGCGTACGCGCGCTCAACGAGCTGCAGCGCAAGATGGTCGAAGACACGCGCCTCGGCATTCCGGTGATGTCACACGAGGAATGCCTCGTCGGGCTCATGATCAAGGACGCGACGCTGTTCCCGTCGCCGTTGAACTATGCGGCGACGTGGAATCCGCAACTGGTCGGCGAAGTGGGCACGATCATCGGCGAGCAGGCACGCTCGATCGGCTGTCATCAGGGGCTCGCGCCGGTGCTCGACGTGTCGCGCGACCCGCGTTGGGGCCGCACCGAGGAGACGCTCGGCGAAGACCCGTATCTGGTTGGCGTGCTCGCGTGTCATTACGTGAAGGGCCTGCAGGGCGAACAGCGCGATCTGCTCGCGACGCTCAAGCATTTCGTCGGTCATTCGGCGAGCGAAGGCGGCCGCAATCATGCGCCGGTGCATGTCGGTCCGCGTGAGCTCAACGACGTGTTCATGCTGCCTTTCGAAATGGCCGTGAAGCTCGCGAACGCGGGCTCGGTGATGCCCGCCTATCACGACGTCGACGGCGTACCCTGTCATGGCGATCGCGCGCTGCTGCACGACACGCTGCGAGAGAAATGGGGCTTCGACGGTCTCGTCGTCGCCGATTACGCGGGCGTCGACCTGCTGTTCAGCCATCATGCGGTGGCGCGCGACAGCGCGTCGGCTGCGGCCCTCGCGTTCAACTCCGGCCTCGACGTCGAGCTGCCGGGTCACGAGTGTGCGGTGCATCTGAAGGAAGCGCTCGAGCGCAACGAGATCAGCGAAGCGACGATCGACACCGCCGTCTCGCGCGTGCTGCGCGTGAAATTCCAGCTCGGCCTGTTCGAGAATCCGTACGTCGATCCCGAACGCGTCGACGTGAAAAGCGCGACCGCGGGCGATACCGCGTATCAGGTCGCGCTCGAATCGGCGGTGCTGCTGCGCAATCAAGGCGACGTGCTGCCGCTCGACGCGCACGGCCCGGACAAGATCGCGGTGATCGGCCCGACCGCCGACGATCCGCTCGCGCTGCTCGCCGGCTACAGCTTCCCGGTGCACCTGATCAACAGCGGCGAGCAGTCCATTGCTTCGATCGCGACGCCGCTGCGTTCGCTGCGCGCGTTGCTCGGCGACGAGCGCGTCATTCACGCGCAGGGTTGCGACATCATCAAGGAGCGCCGCGCGGGCGCGCCAGTGTTCCCGGGCGACGTGTCGCTCGATCTGACCGGCGACGCGCATTGCGACGAGCTGATCAGCAAGGACACCGACGGCATCGCGTCCGCGGTCGAGGCCGCGCGGCAAGCGGGCGTCGCGCTGGTGTTCGTCGGCGATCTGGCGGGCCTGTTCCAGTCCGGCACGGTCGGCGAAGGGTCCGATACCGACAGCCTCGACCTGCCGGGTGTGCAGCAGGCGTTGCTGCAGGCAGTGGTCGATAGCGGCACGCCGACGGTCGTCGTGATGACGGGCGGCCGTCCGTACAATCTCGGCGGCCTCGAAGAGCGCATCGCCGCGCAGATCATGGCGTTCGCGCCGGGCGAGCGCGGCGCCGAGGCGCTGGCCGATCTGCTGGTGGGCCGCGCCAATTTCAGCGGCCGTCTGCCGCTGTCGGTGCCGAAGAGCGCGGGCGCCGTGCCGTACGTGTATAACCATCGTCTGAAGAGCGCGGGAACGCCGATTGCATACCATTTCGGCTGCCGCTATCCGTTCGGTTTCGGTCTCGGCTATACGCAGTTCCGTTACGGCGGTCTCGCGCTCGCGCACAGCGAAGTGCCGATCGAAAGCGGTACGATCGAGTTGAGCTTCACGGTCGACAACATCGGCGCGCGCGACGGCACCGAGATCGTGCAGATCTACGTGCGCGACCGGCACGCGTCGGTCGCGCGGCCGGTCCGCGAGCTGAAGGCGTTTGCGCGCGTGCCGCTCGCGGCCGGTGCGTCGGCGCGTGTGCGCGTGAAACTGCCGGTGGACATGCTGAACTTCACCGACGCGTGCGGCGAGCGTATCGTCGAGCCCGGTGACTTCGATCTGCTGGTCGGCAGCTCGAGCCGCGACATTCATCTGAGCGGCACGGTCGCCGTCGCGGGCTCCGCGACGAGAACGCTCGAATGCAACTGGCGCATGCTGAGCGAGGTCGAGATCGTGGCCTGAGCGGCGGGTCAGGGCGGCGAGCGCCGTCCTGTATGTGGTCCTACTCGTAACAAGTGGAAAATCTGATGTCGTACGCAACCTATCCAAGTCTGTCGGACGAAACCATCGTCGTGACCGGCGGCGGCGGCGGGATCGGCGCCGCGATCGTCGAGGCCTTCGCGCAGCAAGGCGCGCGCGTGTTCTTCCTCGACGTCGCCGAGCACGATTCGCTCGCGCTGCAGGAAACGCTTCGCCACGCGAAGCATCCGCCGCTGTTTCGCCGCTGCGACCTGAAAAATGTCGACGCGATCGAAAACACGTTCGCCGACATCGTCGATGCGGTGGGCCCGATCGACGTGCTCGTCAACAACGCCGGCAACGACGACCGGCACGAAATCGGCGAACTCACCGCGAGCTACTGGGACGACCGTATCGCGGTGAATCTGCGCCACCAGTTCTTCTGCGCGCAGGCCGCCGCAAACGGTATGCGTCGCGCGGGGCGCGGCGTGATCCTGAATCTGGGCTCGGTGTCGTGGCATGTCGCGCTGCCGAACCTCGCGATCTATATGACCGCCAAGGCCGGCATCGAAGGGCTCACGCGTGGTCTCGCGCGTGATCTCGGCAGCGCGGGCATCCGCGTGAATTGCATCATCCCCGGGGCGGTGAAGACGCCGCGGCAGATGCAGCTGTGGCAATCGGCTGAGAGCGAAGCGAAGGTCGTCGCGAGTCAGTGTCTGCAACTGCGCATCGAGCCCGAGCACGTCGCGCGTATGGCGCTGTTCCTCGCGTCCGACGACGCGTCACGCTGCTCCGGCCGCGATTACTTCGTCGACGCAGGGTGGTACGGAGAATGAGCATGCCGGTCCCAGTGTGCGTATGGGCGGTCGGCGCCGAACTGGCCGAAGGGCCGCTATGGCAGGCCGCCGAAAACGCGGTGTATTTCGTCGATATCAAGGGGCGCCGGATTCATCGGCTGTCCGTCGCGACCGGCGAGCAGCAAACATGGCAGGCGCCCGACCAGCCCGGTTTTCTGGCGCCGCTCGCGGACGGCACGTTCGTATGCGGGCTGCCATCCGGCTTGCATCGCTTCGATCCGGCGAGCGGCGAGTTCAGCAAGCTCGCCGAGGTCGAACCGCATCTGCCGGGCAACCGCCTCAACGACGGTTTCGTCGATGCACGGGGACGCCTGTGGTTCGGCTCGATGGACGATGCGGAAGAGGCGCCGAGCGGCACGCTGTATCGGGTGAACGAGCAAGGCGCGGCAATCGCGCAGGACGACGACTACGTGATCACGAACGGCCCGGCGATGAACCCGGACGGCCGCACGCTGTATCACAACGACACGATGCGGCGCGTGGTTTATGCCTTCGACGTCGCCGCGGACGGCACGCTGTCGGGCAAGCGCATCTTCGCCGCCATCTCCGGCGACGGCCATCCCGACGGCATGGCCGTCGATGCCGACGGCTTCGTGTGGATCGCGCTGTTCGGCGGCTGGCGGATCGAGCGTTACTCGCCGGCGGGCGAGCTGGTCGATCAGGTGCCGTTGCCGTGCGCGAACGTGACGAAGCTCGCGTTCGGCGGCGACGATCTGCAAACCGTCTATGTGTCCACCGCATGGAAGGGACTGACGGCGGTCGAGCGCCAGCATCAACCGCAGGCGGGCGGGCTGTTCTCGTTCCGCGCGCCGGCGGCGGGGCAGGCTCAGGCGCGCTGCACGGTGGGCTTCGAGCGCTAGACGACAAAAACACAGCGACAGGACAAGCCGCAAAACGCGACCCTGACGTTGCCTGGTCGCTCCGCAAGGAGCGGCCCGCTATCATGTGCGTTCCATGACTTTCGCGCATTCGCCCCGATACCTATCATGACGTCCAGGCCGCCAGTCCCGCCCCGCATGTCCGATGTCGCCGAACGCGCGGGCGTCTCGAAGATGACCGTGTCGCGCGTGCTCGCCGGCCGCAACGTGTCGCAGGCGACTCGCGAACGCGTGCAGAAGGTCATCGACGAACTCGGCTACGTCGCCGATGCGGCGGCGGGCGCGCTGTCGTCGGGACGCTCGGCGTTCGTCGCGGTGCTGGTGCCGTCGCTGTCCAGCTCGAACTTCTCCGACACCGTGCGCGGACTGAATGCCGCGCTGGGCCCGCACGGTCTGCAACTGCTGCTCGGCGACACGGACTACCGTCTGGAACAGGAAGAACTGCTGGTGCGCTCGATGCTGCGTCACCAGCCGCGCTGCGTCGCGTTGACGGGCGGCCGGCACACCGAGGCGACGCGCATGCTGTTGCAGCGCGCCGGCATTCCGGTCGTCGAAATGTGGGATCTGCCCAGCGATCCAATCGATACGGTCGTCGGCTTTTCGAACTCGGCGGCGGCGCGCGCGATGGTCCGGCATCTGCACGCGCGCGGTTATCGGCGGATCGGCTTCATCGCGGGTGCCAGCGAGCGCGACCGGCGCGGGCATGACCGGATGCGCGGCTACGTCGCCGAAATCAAGGCGCTCGGCCTCGGCGAGCCGCGCGTGATCCGGCTCGGCGATTCGCCGATCACGATGAGCCACGGCGCACCGGCGATCGGCGCATTGCTCGACGCGTGGCCCGATACCGAGGCCGTGATGTGCGTGAGCGACATGTCGGCGTTCGGCGCGATCATGGAGTGTCACCGGCGCGGGCTGTCGGTGCCGGGCGACATCGCGGTCGCCGGGTTCGGCAACTTCGAGGTGTCGTGGTGCTGTCAACCGAGCATCACGACGGTGTCGGTCGACGCGTACGGCATCGGCCTGCGCGCTGGCGAAACGCTGCTCGCGGCGCTCGCCGATCGCGAAGCGGGTGAGGTGCAGCGCAGGAAAGCGGTGAAGATCGATTTCACGGTGATTGCACGCGATAGCGCGTAGATGGCGCACTAGCACTCCCCTTAATTAAACAGATCAGGGATATCCCTCGGTTGTCCGGCTGGTAAGCCGGGCGTAACATCCACAGCTAGAAATGTTACCGGTAACTTAACCGGCGGTGCCAAATCGCACGAGCCGCGAGGCAACGGCATTTCCGACCAAAAATACGCTGATGGAGATACGAATGACCGCTGTGCCGCCCGCCATCGTCGCGCCCGCCGCGCGCGTCGACGAGTTCGAGGAAAGGACCTATCGCAAGGTCGTGCGCCGGCTGCTGCCGGTACTGTTGCTGTGCTATGTGGTTGCGTATCTGGATCGCGTGAACGTCGGCTTCGCGAAGCTGCAGATGCTCGACGATCTCGGCCTGTCCGACACGATGTACGCGATCGGCGCGAGCGTGTTCTTCTGGGGCTATTTCATCTTCGAAGTGCCCAGCAACGTGTTCCTGCATCGCTACGGTGCGCGCTTCTGGATCGCGCGGATCATGTTCACGTGGGGGCTCGTGTCGATGGCGCTCGCGTTCGTCGCGCCGCTCGCGCGCGTCGCGCACGTCGAAACCGCGACGATGTTCTACAGCCTGCGCTTTCTGCTCGGGCTCTGCGAGGCCGGCTTCTTCCCCGGCGTGATTCTGTACCTGAACTTCTGGTTTCCGTCGCAGCGCCAAAGTCGCGTGATGTCAGGCTTTCTGATCGCAATGCCGGTCAGCCTGATGCTCGGCGGCATCGTGTCGGGCTGGCTGATGGACCATACGGCCGGCCTGCTCGGCTATCAGGGCTGGCAATGGATGCTGCTGATCGAAGGCGTGCCGTCGCTGCTGACCGCGTTCGTGGTGTACTTCTCGCTCGACGACGGCATTGACCGCGCGCGCTGGCTCACGCCGCAGGAGAAAAGCCTGCTCGCGGCGAATCTGCAGCGCGAAAGCGCGCACAAGACAGCGCGCTTCGGCTCGGCGGTGCGCGATCCGCGCGTCTGGCTGCTGGTCGCGATTTTGCTCACGTTCAATACCGGCTTCTACGGCCTCGCGTTCTGGCTGCCGTCGATCATCAAGGCGACCGGCGTGCAGGATCCGCTGCATATCGGCCTGCTGACCGCGATCCCGTACGGCGTGGCCATCATTGCGACGCTCGCGAACGCCGCGCATTCGAAGAAAACCGGCGAGCGGCGCCTGCATGCGGCGATTCCGGCGCTGATCGGCGGAATCGGTCTGATCATGAGCGCGGCTTTGGCGCATCATGTGGTGTGGGCGATCACGTTTCTGACGATCGCCACCGCCGGCATCCTTGCGCTGATGCCGATTTACTGGACGTTCCCGGGACAGCTGCTGTCGGGCGCCGCCGCGGCGGCCGGCATCGCGATGATCAACGCGATCGGCAATCTGTCCGGCTTTACCGGTTCGATGATCACCGCCGTGGCGAAAGATTTGACCGGCGACATCAACAACGGCACTTACGCACTCGGTGCGTGTCTGCTGGTCAGTTGCGTGCTGATCCTGCTCGTGCCGCGCACGATGCTGACGCGGGCCGCCTCGAATGAAGGCAGCGGCCCCGGCCGCGAGACAGCGCGGGCACAGAAACACGCAGAGCACGCATAAGAAACCCTCACCCAGACAGAGAGACAAGCATCATGTCAGCATCCACCCCGCGCCGGCTGCGCAGCCAGGAATGGTTCGACGATCCCTCGCATGCGGATATGACGGCACTGTACGTCGAGCGTTTCATGAACTACGGTCTGACGCGCGAAGAGCTGCAGTCGGGCCGGCCGATCATCGGCATCGCGCAGACCGGCAGCGATCTCGCGCCGTGCAACCGGCATCACATCGAGCTCGCGGCGCGCACGAAGGCCGGTATTCGCGACGCGGGCGGCATTCCGATGGAGTTTCCGGTGCATCCGCTCGCCGAGCAGAGCCGCCGGCCGACCGCCGCGCTCGATCGCAATCTCGCGTATCTGGGCCTCGTCGAAATCCTGCACGGCTTCCCGCTCGACGGCGTCGTGCTGACCACCGGCTGCGACAAGACCACGCCCGCGTGCCTGATGGCGGCGGCCACCGTCGATATGCCGGCGATCGTGCTGTCCGGCGGTCCCATGCTCGACGGCTGGCACGACGGCAAGCGCGTCGGGTCGGGCACCGTGATCTGGCATGCACGCAATCTGCTGGCGGCCGGCGAGATCGACTACGAAGGCTTCATGGAGCTGACTACCGCGTCGTCGCCGTCGATCGGTCACTGCAACACGATGGGCACCGCGCTGTCGATGAACAGCCTCGCCGAAGCGCTCGGCATGTCGCTGCCCGGCTGCGCGAGCATTCCGGCCGCTTACCGCGAGCGCGGCCAGATGGCCTACGCGACCGGCAAGCGCATCGTCGACCTCGTGCGCGAGGACCTGCGGCCGTCGAAGATCATGACGAAAGAAGCGTTCGAAAACGCGATCGTCGTCGCATCGGCGCTCGGCGCGTCGACCAACTGCCCACCGCATCTGATCGCGATTGCGCGGCACATGGGCGTCGAGCTGAGTCTCGAAGACTGGCAGCGCGTCGGCGAGCAGGTGCCGCTGATCGTCAACTGCATGCCCGCCGGCGAATATCTCGGCGAGAGCTTCCATCGCGCGGGCGGCGTACCGGCCGTGATGCGCGAGCTCGCGAAAGGCGGCCTCGTGCACGAGGATTGCCTGACCGTGTCGGGCCGCACGATGGGCGAAATCGCGGCCGCCGCACCCGCGCCGGATCGCGAGGTCATCAGGACGACCCACGATCCGCTGAAGCACGGCGCGGGCTTCATGGTGCTGTCCGGCAACTTCTTCGACAGCGCGATCATGAAGATGTCGGTGGTCGGCGATGCGTTCCGCAAGACCTACCTGAGCGAGCCAGGCGCAGAAAACAGCTTCGAAGCGCGCGCCATCGTGTTCGACGGCCCCGAGGATTATCACGCGCGCATCAACGACCCGGCGCTTGAAATCGACGAGCATTGCATCCTCGTGATTCGCGGCACGGGTACGGTCGGCTATCCGGGCAGCGCCGAGGTCGTCAACATGGCGCCGCCGGCGGCGCTCGTGCGCCAGGGCATCACCTCGCTGCCAACGCTCGGCGACGGCCGTCAGAGCGGCACGTCGGCGAGCCCGTCGATTCTGAACATGTCGCCGGAAGCGGCGGTGGGCGGCGGTCTTGCGCTGTTGCGCACGAACGACCGCATCCGCGTCGATCTGAACTCGCGTAGCGTCAAAGTGCTGGTCGAGGAAGCAGAACTCGCGCGACGTCGCGAAACCGTGCACTTCGAGATTCCGCCCGCGCAAACGCCGTGGCAGGAGCTGTATCGCAAGACGGTCGGCCAGCTTTCGACCGGCGGCTGCCTCGAACCGGCGACGCTGTATCTGAAGGTGATTGCCGAGCGCGGCAACCCACGGCATTCGCATTGACCCGCGGGTGACAAGGCCGGGCTTCGCACGCAACGCGACGCCCGGCCTTGCCCGTTTTCCCACTTATCCGAAAGAGCCCATCCCATGTCCGCAACTTTCCCCTCCAGCTTTCTTCCCGGCGATCTGAACGACGCACTGCTGATCGGCCGCGTGTGGCGCAAGACCGAGCAGCATGAAGGACCGTGCGTGGTCGTCGTGCGCGGCGGCGAGGTGTTCGACATCACCGCGGTCGTGCCGACTACCGCCGACCTGTTCGAGCGCGACGATGCCGCGCAATTTGCGCGCAGCGCGCCGGGCGTGCCGCTCGGGCCGGTCGCGCAGCTGATCGAGGCGAACCTGCCGGGCGCGAGCGCGCCGGCCGTGCGCGTGCTCGCGCCGTGCGACGTGCAGGCGATCAAGGCCTGCGGCGTCACGTTCGCGGTGAGCCTGATCGAGCGCGTGATCGAGGAACAGGCCGGCGGCGATCCGGCGAAGGCGAAGGAAGTGCGCGAGACGATCGCGTCGACGATCGGCACCGATCTGTCGAAGATCAAGCCGGGATCGGAAGCGGCGATGAAGCTGAAGGCCGAGCTCGAGCGTCGCGATGCGTGGTCGCAATACATGGAAGTCGGCATCGGTCCGGACGCCGAAGTATTTTCGAAATCGCAGCCGATGTCGGCAGTCGGCTTCGGCGCGGACGTCGGTCTGCTCGCCGCGTCGGTGTGGAACAACCCGGAGCCGGAGATCGTGCTCGCGGTGAATAGCCGCGGCGGCAT
The DNA here is from genome assembly GCF_014397645.1 of Paraburkholderia sp. 31.1. Classification (NCBI taxonomy): domain Bacteria; kingdom Pseudomonadati; phylum Pseudomonadota; class Betaproteobacteria; order Burkholderiales; family Burkholderiaceae; genus Paraburkholderia; species Paraburkholderia sp. 31.1. The sequence continues at coordinate 43,433 of NZ_VZQN01000037.1, read as the reverse complement.
CGTCGGCGCGACGCTCGGCAACGACGTGAACCTGCGCGACATCGAAGGCCGCTCGGCGCTGTTGCTCGGCAAGTGCAAGGACAACAACGGCTCGTGCGCGATCGGTCCGTTCGTGCGGCTGTTCGACGACACCTTCTCGCTCGACGCGGTGCGCGCGGCGAGCGTGTCGCTGCGCGTCGAAGGCGCCGACGACGACTTCGTGCTCGACGGCGTGAGCCACATGAGCGAGATCAGCCGCGACCCGGCCGACCTCGTCGCGCAGACCTGCGGCCGCCACCACCAGTACCCGGACGGCTTCATGCTGTTCCTCGGCACGATGTTCTCGCCGATCAAGGACCGCGACGCGCCCGGCGGCGGCTTCACCCACCACCTCGGCGATCGCGTGACGATTTCGACGCCGCAGCTCGGCGCGCTGACCAACACGGTGCGCCTGTCCACCGAAATCGAGCCGTGGACGTTCGGCGTGCGCGCGCTGTATCGCAATCTCGCGGCCCGTGGCCTGCTCGTTGCTGAATAACCGGATTGTCGCTGCACTTTTCGAAAGGAGAATCAGGACATGAGTCAGTTCGCAAACTACATCGACGGACAGTGGGTCGACGGCGCGAGCGTGTCGCGCAACGTCAATCCGTCGAATCTCGACGACGCGATCGGCGAATTCGCGCAAGCCGACGCCGCGCAGACGCATCGCGCGATCAGCGCCGCGCGCAAGGCCTTCGCGCAGTGGTCGTTGTCCACGCCGCAGCAGCGCTTCGACGTGCTCGACCAGGCGGGCAGCGCGATCCTCGCGCGCAAGGCGGAGCTCGGCAAGGTGCTCGCGCGTGAAGAGGGCAAGACGCTGCCCGAGGCGATCGGCGAAGTGGGCCGCGCCGGGCAGATCTTCAAGTTCTTCGCGGGCGAAGCGCTGCGCGTCGGCGGCGAAGTGATGCCGTCGGTGCGGCCGGGCATGACGGTCGAAATGACGCGTGAGCCGGTTGGCGTGGTCGGCCTGATTACGCCGTGGAATTTTCCGATTGCGATTCCGGCGTGGAAGATCGCGCCGGCGCTTGCGTACGGCAACACGGTCGTGATCAAGCCGGCCGATCTGGTGCCGGGCAGCACGTGGGAGCTGGTCAAGATCATCGCCGAGGCGGGCGCGCCGGCGGGGGTGATCAACCTCGTGATGGGGCGCGGTTCGGTGGTTGGCGAGGCGCTCGTGTCGTCGCCGGATGTCGATGCGATCAGCTTCACCGGTTCCGTTTCGACGGGCCGCGCGATCGGCGCGAAGTGCTTCGATTCGGGCAAGAAATTTCAGCTGGAAATGGGCGGCAAGAACCCGATGGTCGTGCTCGACGACGCCGATCTCAATGTCGCGATCGAAGCGTGCATCAACGGCGCGTTCTACTCGACGGGCCAGCGTTGCACGGCATCGAGCCGGCTGATCGTGACCGCGGGGATCTATGACCGCTTCATCGACGGCATGAAGGCGCGCATGCGCGCGCTGAAGGTCGGCGATGCGCTCGCGGACGGCACGCACATCGGCCCGGTCGTTGACGACAAGCAGTTGGCACAGGACGAGCGCTATCTGGCGATCGCGCGCGAAGAGGGCGGCACGGTGTTCGGCGGCGAGCGCGTCGAAGGCTCGACGCGCGGCTATTTCCTCGCGCCGGCGCTGGTCACGGAGACGACCCCGGCTATGCGCATCAACCGTGAAGAGGTATTCGGGCCGGTGGCGTCGGTCATCAAGGTCAAGGACTACCAGGAAGCGCTCGCGGTTGCCAACGGCACCGAGTTCGGGTTGTCGGCCGGCATCTGCACGACATCGCTGAAGTACGCGAGTCATTTCCGCCGCCATGTGCAGGCCGGCATGGTGATGGTCAACACCGCGACGGCGGGGGTCGATTATCACGTGCCGTTTGGCGGGCGGAAGGGGTCGAGCTACGGTCCGCGCGAGCAGGGTGCCTACGCCCGCGAGTTCTATACGTCGGTGAAGACCGCGTATATCAACCCGGGCGCGGTCTGACGCAGAACTAACAGAGCTCCCCAAAACGGAACTGGCCCGGCATCGCATTCAGTCGCGATGGCGGGCCAGTAGGGGAAGCTGCTAAAGCGCTAAGGCAGAGCGCTCCGGCAGGTACAACTACATCAACAGCAACTTTCCAACCTGCAACGCCTTACTGCGCTGCGTGACCTTGCTGCGACGAACCGCTGGTCACGCCGCCGACCGCGGCGTTCTGCGCCGCGACGCGGGCTTCGGCAGCCTGAATGTTCGACGGATATTCGTTCGGGTTCGAACGTGCCGGGTTGTAGCCGGCCTTTTCGATCTGAGCCAGCTCTTCACGGACTTGCGCGCGGGTCAGCGGCTGGTTCGATTGAGCGAAAACGGCAACCGGAGCAGCGAGGGTAGCGGCGATAACGACAGCTTGAACGAGCGATTTCATTTTTACTACCTCCAGGTTTTGTCTTGTTAGGCTGCGAAATCATTTGTTTGCAGCAGTGATGACAGTCTAGGGGGAGCGGAAAGTAGGGTAAATACCTAATTTCTGAACTCACTGTTTCCGAAACCAAAACAATAATGCGACAGCAAGGCCGTCGAGCGTCGATTTGCGAAGCGATCCGCAACAGCTGGCGCGCATGAGTCAGCCGGCTGATAGGGCCTGGATGAGCAGCAAGCCCACGCCGGCGACGGCTATGGCGCCGCTCGCCCGGGCGACGAGTGCGCCGTCCGGCGCAAGTCGCTCGGCCGTAATGGCGGCCGTCACGGCGGCCATCAAGCGCAAATCCGTCATGCCGACGACCAGCAGAATTGCCGTGAGACCCCCGCAGCAACCGGCGCAATCGATGCCGATGCGCAGACCGTATCTCCACGCGCTCGGCGCATCGGCGGGAAGGCTGGGTGTCGTGCGGCTGCAGGCGAGGCGGCGGGCTTTCCATGTGCTGAACTGCAACGCGCCCGCGAGCAATACGACCACGCTGACCGCCAGCGGCATCGAACGCGCGAGCGCTGGCCACCGCAACTCGAGCGCCGCGAGCGACGCGCCCAGTGCAAACACGGCCACGCCGAGCACCGTCCATACGACCGCATACGCGCCACTCACGAGCATCGTCAGCAGGGCCAGTCGCTGCGCACTTGCGCGCGAGCCGATCGCGTCGCGATAGCGCAGCAGCGTCGGCATCAACGACGGCAGCATCATCGCCGCCATCATCACGATCCACATGCCGATGAACGATGCCGCGGCGCGGGCCCACGTGCGCCCGCAGGTCGGCATCCACAGCGTCGACATCGACCAGCCGCCGGGCATCGGCAACGCGCCCATCGCCGCCATCGACGCGCCGTGGGCCAATGTCGCCGCGACGCTCGCGGCGAACATCAGCACGCAGACGCCGACGAACACGCGCTGCGATGAGCGCGCCGCGCGCCGTGTGGCAAGGCGCTGCCCGCTCAAGCAGACAGCGCGCACGAGCGGGCTCATGACCGCTCGTACTCGTCGTGACGGCGCCACCAGATGCCCGTCTCGTTGCGCCCCTTCGGCGCGCGATCGAGCCACTGGTACATGCCCCACAGCGCATCGACACCGCGCGCGTAAGTCGAGTACGTGTGATAGACGACGCCGTCTTCGAGCACGAACGCGCTCATGCCTGGCCGGTCGCGAGAATAGGTGGCCGCGTCGGTGCCGCAGGTCGCCGCGAACTGCGCGACCGGTTCGGGCGCGGGACTCACGTCCATCGCGTGACTGTTGCGTGCGTAGTTATACTCGATATCGCCGTTGCGCTGCTGCGCCTCGGTGAACGCGACGTTGAAGTCGAAATTGAAATCGCCGCCGGCCGACGAGGCCCATGGAAACGTCCAGCCCATGCGCTGCTTGTACGTCTGCAGCTTGTCGAGCGGCGCGCGCGACACCGCCGTCAGCATCACGTCGTGATGCGCGAGATGCACGGCGAAGCCGGCGAAGCCGTCCGCGATCGACGAGCATGACGGGCAGCCCGCCTTGTAGTCGGGGCCGAACATGAAGTGGTAGACGAGCAGCTGCGAACGTCCTGTGAACAGATCGGCGAGCGACGCGCTGCCTTGGTCGGTATCGAAGCGGTAGGCCTTGTCGACCCTGACCCACGGCAGCGCCTGGCGTTGCCGCGCGAGCTCGTCGCCTTGTCGCGTGTGGGCTTTTTCCGCGTCGAGCAGCGCGCGTCGCGCGGCGAGCCACTGTTCGCGTGTTCCGATCGGATGCGTAGTCATCGTGGGTACCTCCGTGAGTCGTGCCGCGCCGCGCGAACCCTTGCCCGACGGCGTCGGTGACGGTTGATGGTCGTGCTAGATTAGGGCCGGGCATCGATCGGGTGGGAGTGACAAGTGTGGCGGGATTCACTTGATGCATTGACGTGCTACGCGCGGACTCGCACGCCGTGGACGCGCTGATTTCCGCGGCGGCGCGCGCGCTCGCGGCCGGCGATCCGCTTGGCGCGCTCGACCACGTCGCGTTACGCGATGACGCGCCGGCGCTCGCGCTGCGCGGCATCGCGATGGCGCAGCTCGGCGATTTCGGGCGCGCAAAGGCGCTGGTGCGCGACGCCGCGCGCGCGTTCGGCGCGCAGCATGCGGTGGCGCGCGCGAGATGCGTGGTCGCCGAAGCGGAGATCGCGCTGGCGTCGCGCGATCTCGCATGGCCCGCCAAGACACTCGACGCGGCGATCGCCACGCTCGACGCGTACGGCGATCGCGTCAATGCCGCGCATGCGCGGTATCTCGCGGCGCGGCGTCTGCTGCTGATCGGCCGTCTCGACGAAGCGGAGCGCAAGCTTGCCGCGCTCGATCCCCGGCCGTTTCCGCCCGCACTGCGTGCCGCGCATGAACTGGTGGTCGCGGGAGTCGCGCTGCGGCGTTTGCGCAGCGGCGCCGCCCGTGCCGCGCTGGCGCGGGCCGGACGCGCGGCACGCGAGGCCGGCATTCCGGCGTTGATCGCGGAAGTCGAAAGCGCGTCGGTGGCACTGGGCAAACCGGCGGCGCGCATGATCGCGCATGGCGAAGAAGAACCGATCCTGCTCGATGAAGTCGAGAAGCTGTTGACCTCGAATCGCGCTGGCGGCGCGTTGATCGTCGACGCTTGCCGCTACGCGATCCGCGATGCGAACGCGGCGGTTGCGCTCGCGAGCCGACCGGTGCTGTTTGCGCTCGCCCGCATGCTCGGCGAGGCATGGCCCGACGACGTGCCGCGCGACGCGCTCGTCGCACGGGCGTTCCGCGCCAAACGCGCCGACGAATCGCATCGCGCGCGGCTGCGCGTCGAGATCGGCCGGCTGCGCACGGCGCTCGGCACGCTCGCGAGCGTCAGCGCGACGACGCGCGGCTTCGCGCTCGCGCCGCGTCACGCCCGCGAGGTCGTCGTGCTGGCGCCGCCGGTCGAAGGCGAGCATGCGGCGCTGCTCGCGTTTCTGTCGGATGGCCAAGCGTGGTCGAGTTCCGCGCTTGCCCTCGTGCTCGGCGCGAGTCAGCGCACCGTGCAGCGCTCACTCGACTCGCTCGCCGCGGCCGGCAAGGTGCAGCCAGTGGGCGAGGGGCGCGCGCGCCGCTGGATGACGCCGCCGCTGGCCGGATTCGCGACGGCTTTGTTACTCCCTTCCCCGTTTCCTTCGTGATTAGGATGGCCACCATGAACCGCTCTGCCGCCAGAATCGTCCGTGAATATGGGCCCTTTACGGGTGTCGACAAAGTGCATGGCGTCACCTACGACGGCCGACAGGTGTGGATCGCGACCGGCGAACGGCTCGACGCGTTCGATCCGGCGAGCGGCGAGACGCGGCGCTCGATCGCGGTGCCCGCCGACGCGGGCACGGCCTTCGACGGCGAACACCTGTTCCAGATCGCGCACGGCCGCATCCAGAAGATCGACCCGCAGAGCGGCCGCGTGCTGTCGACGATCGCGGCGCCCGGCGACGGCGGCCAGTCGGGGCTGACATGGGCCGAAGGTTCGCTATGGGTCGGTCAGTATCCCGAACGAAAAATCTATCAGGTCGATCCGGACACTGGCGCGGTGCTGCGCACGATCGAATCGAATCGCTTCGTGACCGGGATCACGTGGGTCGACGGCGAGCTATGGCATGGCACGTGGGAAGGTGACGAGAGCGAGCTGCGGCATCTCGATCCGCGTAGCGGCGAGGTGCTCGAGCGCGTCGAGATGCCGGCCGGCGCGGGCATTTCCGGACTCGAATCGAACGGCGCGGATCTGTTCTTCTGCGGAGGCGGCGGCAGCGGGCTCGTTCGCGCCGTGCAGCGTCCCTTGCGAGAGAGCGACTCGCAATTGCCGGTCGATTCGACGAGAGAGTGATTCGTCATGCAAGCAGCGCGTCCTCGTTATCCGGCGCTGGTATTTGGCTCACTTATACTCGCCGATAACGTAAGTCATCGTTGGTAAACGAAGTATTCCATTGCGTTACTCTTATCGCGAGACTACTCCCCATACGCGGGCCGCCTGCAGCGACTTCTAGCAGGCCGTGGCAAAGCACTCAGCCACCGCCGGATAGCGGTCCCGTCATCTCGCTTCTTCAGCCTCGCCCCACCCGTGCTCGCATCAGACCCACCGACGCGGCGCATGCGCCACCACCCGGTACTCGAAAGTCCAAACCGCAACACACTCGGATGCTGCACTGCACACGCGAAGTATTCCGAGTGTTTTTCAATAGTAGCGGGGAATTGAGAGCATTTTCGCTGCATCCGCAACAACTACGACGGTTGGTTCTCAACTTTATTTTCGTCTTCGTTGCTTGCCCGTGCATTGCGGCTTTTCGAGAAGATGTGATCAGAACCAAGCCAGGTTCTCACTCCAATCCTTATCGCGTGCAGACATACCGTTTACACAATCCCTTCATATTATTCGCTGGTTTTACCAAGTGTTGCCCCACACAAGCGGTTGCCGATACAACTAACAAAGGGTCCCCAAATGTCATCGCATCACAAAATGCGCCCAGCGCTTTGTCTAACGTCCGTTGCCGCTGCCTGCGTGCTCGCAGCTTGCGGCGGAAATTCGGATAGCCCCTCTGCCAGCAACAACAACGGTGGCACGACCGCCGGCACGACTTACTCGGGCGTGGTCGCCGCAACTGCCTTCGTCCCGGGCAGCTCGAGCGGCAACCCGACCTTGAAGGCCGGCTACTACTCTGGCGCCACCGTGTTCGTCGATGCCAATGGCAACGGTGTGCTCGACAGCGGCGAAGCCTCCGCGAAGACCGACAGCAACGGCCATTTCTCGTTGACCACGACCGCCACGGGTCCGCTCGTCGCTGACATCACGACCTCGGCCACCAACACGGCATCGGCCGCCAAGGTCGCCAGCCACCTGATCCTGCGCGCTTCGGCCGACCAGATCGCCGACCAGGGCGCCACCAAAGTCGTGATCAGCCCGATGTCGAGCGAAGTGCAGCGCCTCGTCGAAGCCAACGGCAGCAAGTACGCGACCGAGAAGGCTAATCTGTCGACCCGTCTGTCCGGCCCGGCATTCAACGACGCCTCCGTGACGGTTCCCGCCGGCGACGTCCTGGCCGACGCCAACACCCTGTCCGGCGCCGAGCAGTACGCGGTGCTGTTCGAAGAAAACGCACTGACGAACCGCTACACGTACGCCACCACGAAGCTCGATCGTGGCGACAAGTACCCCGATGCGCTGGCCGTTGCCGGGGGCGACCCCACCCTGACCGGCGTTTCCGGCATCACCGCTGGCGAAACCATTCCGACGGATACGCGTAAGGCGATCACCTTCGCACAAGCCCAGCAGGCTGCGTTCAACGTCGAAGCGATTCCGCGTTACGACAACGTCTTCGTGATCATGCTGGAGAACAGCAGCACGAATCGCGTCAAGGGTTCGGCGTACATGCCGGCGGTCAACTCGATGATCACCAACGGCAACTACTTCTCGACCTACTTCGCGACCGGCAGCCCGTCCGAGCCGAACTACACCGCCCTGGGCGGCGCCGACGACTTCGGTATCGGCGACGACAACTGGTGGGGTTGCGCCGCGACCGGCGCCAACGCCCCGACGGACAAGGCTTTCGCCGGCGGCACGGCTTCCGACGGCCAGCCCCTGCCGTCCCACGTCGCGCTGACGCCGAACGACCCGATCATCGGTACCACCGCCGGCGGCGCCACCGTGGCCGTTGGATCGCTGCTGTCCAATTACACGGTGGCCGCCAACAAGGCGTGCTCGACGGACGGCACCGGTTCCGTCGCCAACCACAACATCATGAACGCGCCGAACCTGTTCACGCAGATTTCGAGCGCGGGCCTGACGTGGCGTACCTACAGCGAATCCATGAACCCGGGTCAGGATCCGCGCGCCGACAGCCTCGGTGACACGGGTGTATCGCAGGCCTACAACCAGACGGACGGTAGCATCACCGTGACGGGCACGCCGTTCGCCATGCCCGGTTCGCTCTACAAGACCAAGCACCATCCGGGCATGGCCTATCAGAACGTGCGTAACCAGCCGGAGTTCTTCGCGAACAACCGCACGATCTTCGGTACCCAGTACTACACGAACGCGGCCGACCTGACCAACACCACGCTCTACAAGGTTCCGACCGGCTACAACGTCGACCAGTTCAGCACCGACCTGGCCAAGGGCGACGTCGGCACCCTGAACTTCATCATGCCTGACCAGTGTGATGACCTGCACGGCACCGGCAGCGACGGCACCTGTAAGGACAGCGCGACCGCCTCGGGTACCGTTCCGGCTCACGCGCTGCTGACCCGCGCCGACTACTACACCAACGCCGTGGTGCAGAAGATCAAGGCCTCGCCGCTGTGGCAGAACAAGCAGCGCAACGTTGCCATCGTGGTCATGTTCGACGAAGGCAATGGCACGTCCAACGGTGCCGGCAGCTCGTGCTGCGGCTGGGACGTGGGTGGCAAGGCTACGCAGATGCAGAACGCGGACGGCAGCTGGACTCCGGTTCAGGCGAAGTACGGCAACGGCAACAAGGGCCATGGCAACTCGATCTTCGTCCTGATGACCAACCAGCAAGACGTGGGCTCCGCGCCGAAGGGCGTCGCCGACAGCGATACGTACAGCCACTTCTCGTTCGTGCGCACGGTGCAGGACATGTTCCAGCTGGCCGACCCGGCTGTTCCGACCTCGTACGCCAACCGTTCGAAGTACACGGAGTCGTACATTGCGCAGAACATCGCCAACCTGCCTGAGTACGCTGGCAGCGCCGACACGCACTACGACGCGGTTCGTCCGATGAACCACGCCTACGTGATTCCGGCCGGCTACACGCAGAAGTTCCAGACGGGTGACGTGAGCGATCCGGCGCAAGTTGGTCCGGACGCGACCCAGAAGAACCTGTGGGCGACGAAGTAATAAAAAGCACTAAACGGTAAGCACGCGCAAGCGTGCCATTCATCAAGCAGTAGCCTGCGCGGGGGAGCGGTTCGGCCGCTCCCCCGCCAGCTGTCTTATCGAACAAAGCCGGGGGGAGTAGCGATGCGCAAGGTTTATGCGGGGGCGCTGTATGTCATCTTGTCGACACTGGCCGCTTGTGGGGGCGGGGGCTCGTCACAGTCTGCTTCGACGGACGCAGGCACGGGCTCCACGGGCTCCTCGGGCTCCACGGGGTCGGCGCCCACGAGCAAGCTGAGCGCTGCGGCCCAGGTCGGTCAGCAAATGTTCTTCGACAAGAACCTGTCCGGCGGCAAGAACCAGGCATGCGCGAGCTGCCACGATCCGGCGTATGCCTACGGCCCGCCCAACAGCCTGGCGGTGCAGCTGGGTTCCGATGGCGTATCGGAAGGCCAGCGCGCGGTTCCCTCGCTGCGCTACAAGGCCATGACGCCCGCCTACGACGACAACGCCTCGAACCCGGACGGCATCACGGCGAACGCGCCGGGCGGCGGATTCATGTGGGACGGCCGCGGCAAGACGCTGGCCGACCAGGTGGCGCTGCCCCTGCTCAATCCCATCGAGATGAACAACGCCTCCAAGGACGCGGTGGTGCAAGCGGTAAAGAGCTCCTCGTATGCTGCACAGTTCACGGCGGTGTACGGCCCGGCCGTGTTCGGCGATACGGACACGGCGTTCCAGGACATCGGACTCGCGCTGCAGGCCTACCAGAACGAGGACCCGAGCTTTGCGCCGTATTCCAGCAAGTTCGACCTGTATGCGAACAACAAGATCGGCGGCACGTTGACGCCGGCCGAATTGCGCGGGATGAACCTGTTCAACGATACCGATCACGGGGCCGGCTGCGTGGCCTGCCATTTCATGGGCGCCAACTTCAACGGCTCGAACGCGCTGGGGACCGACTTCACCTATCAGGCGATCGGTGCGCCGCGCAACGACACGTCGATCCCGGACAATCCGAACCCCATCGCGGCCAACCTGAACGCGAGCTACTACGACATGGGGCTGTGCGGCCCGATCAATAACGGCAGCTATGACAGCCACACGCCGCTTTCGGCCACCAGCGGCGCCGGCCCGGACCCCTTTACGGGCGTGAACAACCCGGATCCGTATTGCGGCCGCTTCAAGGTGCCGACGCTGCGCAACGTCGCCGCGCGCAACGCCTTCTTCCACAACGGCGTATTCCACTCGCTGGAGCAGGTGGTTCGCTTCTACAACACGCGCGACACCAACCCCGAGTACTGGTATCCGTCCACGGGTGGCGATTCGACCAAGCTGACCAGCAACCCGGGCTATGCGCTGCAACCCACCTATGCAGCGGGCGCGACGGTGAACATGTTCAACGATCTGCCGGCCGCCTACCAGGGCAATATCGACGAGGAACTGCCGCTGGGGCAGGGCCAGACCGACGCGGGCGGCACCACCGCGTTGAACGGTGCGCAGCCGCGTGCTGTCCATTCGGCGCCGCAACTATCGGATCAGGACGTGCAGGACGTGATCTGCTTCCTGAATACTTTGAGCGACGGCTACCAGCCTCCCGCGACCCAGCCCACGAGCGGTAGCTGCGTGAATTGATCTCTTTGAATACTTGAACTATCCACGATGATGCATTTTTCGAATCCGGTGCGCGGCACTGCCATTGCGGTTTCCCTGACGGCGTCGTTCCTGCTGGGCGGTTGCCAGAACAAGGCCGAGCCTACCGCGGAGAACTTTACCAACACCATCACGCACTACCTGGCCGATCGCGGCCACCTGTGCGTGGCGAAATACAATTGGCCCATCCACGTGGCCGATCAGGACATCGTGGTCACGCATTCCCGCGATGCGCTGCAATTGCCGGTGATGGTAAAGCTGGGCCTCGTCAAGAGCACCGTCATGACGGTCGAGCGCACTGGCGAGGACGGCGCCAGGATCGAGGCGCCGGGACGCGAGTATGCGCTGACCGACGAAGGCAAGAAGTTCTACCTGCACAAGCCGGTGGTGGTGGCGACGCCCGGCAAGACGGTCACGCACGACGCCGATTTTTGCGTGGCCACGCTGACCCTGGACAAGGTGGTGGGCTGGGAGCCGCCCCAGACTCACGACGGCGAGACCAGGACCTCGGTGCTCTACACCTATAAGATCGACCCGGCGCCTTTTGCCAGGACTCCTGAGTTCCAGCGAGTGTTTCCCATGGTGGCGCGCGTGATCGAAGGCGCGGGCACCATGCAACTGCGCGAAGGCGTGCGCTTGACCAAGGACGGCTGGGTAGCGGAAGAATATCTCGTTCGATGATCGTTGAGTTCGCCGACGCCGTGCTCCGAGGCGATCGTTCCCGCACGTGGGCCGGTCCATGCCGCTGCGCCAGGACCAGGTGCACCCTTACGGTGTCCTCGCTGGACTCAGCCCCGTGCTCGCAAAATAGATCGCGAGAAAATACAGCAGCACATAGAGCGCGTAGGTCTGCCCGTTGCCGGTATAGACGCGGCGTATCCGAGCCGCCGCCACGAGCGCGAAGTGCGATATGCCGCGCCAGAACATCTGCGCGACCGGCGGCACCGTGCGGCTCAGGATCGGCCGGTAGAAGTGGTAAAAATCCGGGGCGTTGCGCGCATTGCCGCGGCAGCTGCGGTAGTACAGCACACCGAGCCCGAACACGATCGCCGTGACGATCAGCACGACGATCACGACCGGCGTCGGATTCCAGAACCCGTAGATGCTTTCGAGCGACATGCCGCCCCACACCAGTGTCGCCGCGAACTGCGGATCGATCGCGGCCGACACCGGTTCGAGCAACACCTTCGGAAAGAACGACAGGATCACGATACCGACCACGAACAGCAACTGCGGCACCAGCAGCATCACAGGCGCTTCGCGCACCTGCGGCCGCTGCGGCGGGCGCGGTTTGAGGAAGACACCGTTCAGCAGGCGCAGCATGTACAGAAAGCCGGCGCAGGTCGCGATCAGCCCGCACACGGCGAGCCCGTACCAACCCTTGTCGGTCATTGCGCTCAGCAGCAGCCATTTGCCGCCGAAGCCCATCAGCGGCGGCAGGCCCGACATCGACACCAGCGCGATCACGACCATCGCGAACGTGAGCGGCATCTCGCGCGCGAGGCCGCCCACATCGGCGAAGTTGCGCGTGCCGGTGCGCGAGATCACGCCTGCGAGCGCGAGGAACAGGATGCCCTTCACGAACATGTGATTGGCGACCAGATACAGCGCGGTGACCCAGCCGAGATGGCTCATCAGGCCGATCGCGGCGACGATATAGCCGGTCTGGCTCATGCTCGACAGCGCGAGCATCCGTTTGAAGTCGTTCTGCCGCAACGCCATCAGCGCGCCGAACAGGGCCGTCAGCATGCCTATCCAGGTCATCGCGTGCGCGAGTTCGAGGCCGACCTCCGAGCGTATCGTCAGATAGGTGCCGATCAACAGGCCGAACATCGCGACCTTGCTGACCACCGCCGACAGCATCGCGGTCACGTCGTCTTCCGCTTCGGTGTAGGCGCCCGGCAGCCATACATGCACGCCGATCGCGCCGGCCTTGATCAGGAAGCCCGCCGCGAGCAGCACGAACGCGCGGTTTGCCTCCGGTCCCGAATGGATCAGCGCCGACAGCGCGATGCTGTCGTCGACCGCCGCGACGTTGGCGAAGCCCGCCAGCAGGAAGAACGCAGCCAGCAGCGAAAACAGCAGGAAGGTCAGCACGTGCGGTCCCGCGCGCCGGCACTTCGCGATCAGGAAGCACGACGACAGCGTGATGATTTCCCAGCTATAGAAGAACTCGAGCGAGGTGGATGAGCGCAGCAGCGCCGGAATCGACAGCGACAGCACGACGAGCATCGGATAGAAGCCGGCGCGCACGTCGTCGCGATAGAGACTCGCCGCTGCGATCACGAGGCTGCCCGCGAGCAGCAGCCAGGCGAACAGTCCGGCGATACCGCGCGAGCCCTCGCAGAGCAGACTGCCGATCAATCCAATCGCGATCACCGCGAGCACGCCTTTCACGCGCCCCGGCAGACGATCGGCCGCATAGAACAGCGCACCCGCCGCGAGCGGCGAGAAGATCCACGCCGACACGACGCCCGAGAACACGGCTGCCATATAGGCCGCCGCGATCAGCAGCACGGCGACGCCGAACAGCGGCAACAGCGCGGCAATGTTCGGCCGGGCTTTGGCCTCGACGTCGGACGGAGCCAATGCGCGCACGAACCAGTGGAACATATAACCCGCTTCGAGCAGCGAGCCGGTCAGGATCAACACGATCCAGTACGGCTTGCCGGCGGCGGTCAGGCGCATCACGAGTTCCCACTTCGCCCAGAAGCCGGGGAATGGCGGCAGTCCCGCGATCGCGACCAGGAAGAGGCCGAGCAGGCCGATCAGCAACGGGCTGCGCGACAGGATCGCGCGTGCATCGTCGCCGTGCCGCCGCAGCACGCCGATCAGCCAGAACAGCCCCGCCTTCGCGAACAGATGGTTGATGAAGAGCCCGCCGACGACGAGCGGGATCGATGCGTCCGCGCCGATCTGGCGCAACAACGCGAGCGACAGCATCAACAGCGCCATCTGCCCGATCGACGAATAGCCGAGCAAGCGTTGCGGCTTCGTCTGCTTGATCGCGAGCAGGTTCGAGAACAGGAACGTGACGCCGCCCGAGACGGCGAGCAGCGTCAGCAGGCCGTCGAACAGCGGCAGCAATTTCAGCAGCGCGAAAAACACGCCCGCCGATACGCCGACCGATACCATCGCGCCGACGCCGCTCGGCGCGGTCTCGTAGACGTCGAGCCCCCAGCCGTTGGCCGGAAACGGCTTCAGCTCGATCACGAGACTCGCGAATACGAGCAGGATCGCGGTCGTGCCGATCGGGCCGCGGAGCTGGTCGCGCAGCGACAGCAGTTCGTCGATGTTCAGCGTGCCGCTCACGTAGTAGAGCAGCACCGCGCCGAGCAGAAAGAGCGTCGACGCGATCACGGTCGCAAAGATGTACTTGAACGCGGCGGCGAGCGCGGCGGGCGTGCGCTCGAGCCCGAACAGGCCGTATGTCGCGATCGACACGATCTCGAGAAACACGAACAGGTTGAACAGGTCGCGAGTCATCACCATGCCGTCGATGCCCATCACCAGAATCAGGTACAGCAGCAACGCCGCGTAGTTGCCGCGCAGACGGTCCCACAGATGCCATGCGCCGAGCAGCGCGACCACATTGACGCTGAACGTGAAGAAGCCTTCCCACAGGCCGAAGCGCAGATTGATCGACACCGGCGGCAGCGCGCCCGCGGTCAGCACCTCGATCGTGTCGCCGCCGTCGAGCAGGCCGTAGAACGACACGCCGGAGACGAGCACGATGCCGCACAGCGCGATGAAAAAGCCGAGCGTGAGCCATGGCTTGCCGAGCCGGTACAGCAGCGGAATGGCGAAGCCGCCGCCGAGCCCGAGAATGAAGATGTGCAGCGGATGAAACAGCGCGGCTACCATTTCGACTCGGTGAAGGCGTCGATGGAAAGCGTCTTTTTGGCGGCATGAAGACGGATCGCGAACGACAGCATGATGGCGGTGACCGATAGCCCGATCACGATCGCCGTGACGACGAGTGCCGACGGAATCGGATCGATCGCGCGGTGCGCGGCGGCGGATTTGCTGAGCGCTGCGTCGATGATCGGCGCGGTGCCGCCCGTGACGTAACCGGTCGCGACCATCACGATGTGCAGGCCCGTGTCGATCACCGCGAAGCCGATGATGATGCGCAGGATGTTGCGGTGGGTCAGCATGCCCCACAGGCCGATCAAGGAAAGGCAGAAGCCCGTGATCAGCAGGATCTTCGAAACCGGGATGCCCGTGCTCATGCGCTCTCCTTCTCGTTCAGCTTCTGAACCGGTCGATGATGACACTCAGCTCCGCGCCGACCTTGACGCCGAGCAGCGTGGAAATCAGCGGGATCGCGCCGGCGCTGAAGAACGCGCCGAATTCGCCGCGCGGCAGAAAGCGCGGGTCGAGAAAACCGCCCGCGAGCACGAGGCCGAGAATGCCGATGCACACGTAGATCACGCCCGCAAGCGACTCGACGACGCTCAGCAGCGCGACGTTCAGCGTCGAGCGGGGCCGCGCGAGCAGCATCAGCATCACGGCGGACGCGACGATCGCGCCGCCCTGGAAACCGCCTCCCGCCGACAGATGTCCGTTGACGATCACGTAGCCGCCGAAGGTGAGGATCATCGGCAGCAGCACCTGCTTGCCGGTATGTACGATCTCGCCGGCTGGGCGGCGCGCGGGCGCGGATTCGTCTGCCGCAGCGGCGGAGGTCGCGTTGCTTTCCTCTTTCAGCAGCACGCCGACGCTCGCCGCGACCATGAACAGCACCGCGACTTCGCCGAGAGTGTCGAAGCCGCGAAAGGTGATCAGAATGCCGGTCACGATGTTCGGCGCGCCGAGTTCGAGCGGCCCTCTGACGACGTAGTACCAGGCGAGCGGGCGCAGCGCCTGCAACTCCGTGTAGCCGCCGACCAGCCGCCAGAACACGACCGCGAACAGCAGCACCGTCAGCAGCGCAAACGCGCGACGCATCATGATTCGGCCTCCCCCGCGGTGCGCCCGCCTTCGTCGGCGAGTGCGTCGGTGATCGTGGACGAGGTCATCGGCGTGCGGATCAGCCAGGCGGCGCGCGATAGCGCATGCGAGGACACCGGGTTGGTCACGAGCACGAAGTAGATCAGCAGGATCAGCTGGAAGGTCCAGTTCGGGTGATAGAACGCGAGGCCGATCAGCACGAGCATGTTGCCGAGCGTCGACGCCTTGGTGCCGGCCTGAATGCGCGTATACGCATCCGGCATGCGCAGCAGCCCGAGGCCGGCGGAGAACAGAAAGACGGCGCCCACCAGGATGAACACGCTGCCGATCAGTTCGAACATGCGCTAGCCCTTCTGATAACCGGTTTTGCGGATCGCGTACAGAAAGATGAAGGTCGCGAGTCCGGAACCGATCGCGGCTTCGGCCATCGCGACGTCGGGCGCGGCGAGCAGCAGGAAGGCTATCGCGGCGAACAGGCTCGCGAGCCCCGAGCTCACCATCGCGGCCAGCAGATTCTTCAGGCAGACGGCCAGTACGCCGCTCACGAGGATGCTCGCGCACATCAGCAGCAGGAGCAGTTCGAGCATGGCTCACAGCCCCCTTTCGAGAAAGCGCGCAATCGCGAGCACCGCGAGAAAGCTCAGCAGTGCATAGACAAGTGCGACGTCGATATAGACGAAACGACCGGAGACTTGCGCGTACAGCGCGATCAGCGACAGCGAGACGACCGTCAGCATGTCGATCGCGACGATGCGGTCGACGAGGGTCTTGCCGATCACGAGACGGATCACGCCGAACAGGATCGCGAAGAAGATCAGCACGGCGGCGATCCGGAGCATGATCTCAGCCAAAGACTTTCTCCAGATGCTTTTCGAACGGTGCGACGAGTGCCTCGGTCGCTGCGTCGATATCGGTCGTCTTCACGTCGAGCAAGTGAATGAATAGTATGTCGTCCCGAATATCCATGACGAGCGAGCCCGGCGTGAGCGCAATCGAATTGGCGAGCGCGAGACGGCCAAGCGGTGTTTGGAGGCGCATGCGAACCTTGACGATGCCGGGCTTGATGTCGATACGCGGCGAGTACACCAGCGCCATCACGTTCAGATTGGCGCGTACGAGCTTGACGACGAAGGTCGCGCTATACGCGGCGAAGTGATACGGTGCGCCTGGCGTTAGACGTAGGCGCTGCCATGCTTCGCTCGATGATACGAAGACACGCGCGATGACGAAGGTAATGACGAGACCGACGAGTGCGGGTTCGACGGCGAGCGATGCATTGGCGATCATCCAGATGACGAACAGGACGACCCAGAGGCCAGGCATTCCCCGAGGAACGAACGACGACACCGGTTTTCCGTTGTTCGCAGCCATGTCATCGGTTCCTCGGGAGGCCTTGCGGAAAATTCTAAGTGACAACTTATGGCAAAGCAACCGGCGCACGGTTGTCCGTTGGTGGTCGTTTTGTGTGCGTCAATCCGCGCGGCGCTTATCGGCTGCTCATCGAGTGAATTAGTGTCATTGCGATCCGTTCAATAAAATGGCGCGCGAAAAGCCGACGCCGATCGGCGCGCATTTATTTTGAAACAGACTGCGTTGCCGCGATAAGACGCGACGTTGAATCCCTAAGCGGCGCCGTACCGTTTTTTAATCACCTGCGACTGATCCGAATCTGGAAGTCTTGTCGCCAATCTATGCGCGCGCTGCATAAATTGATTTTTTTAATGAATTTGCGCCGGCGACCAGATCCCGGTCGAATGTCGGGTTTCGCGCGGTCCGCATGTGTCGCCGTGCCGCCGGTTTGAATTCTTCAAATGACCAATAAAGGAGCAACAATGAAAGCCATGCTGGCAACCCTGACGATTGCGCTGCTGGCCGTCTCGTCCGGAAGCGCAATCGCCAAGGATTGGTCGACCGTGCGGTTCGGGGTCGACGCGAGCTACCCGCCGTTCGAATCGAAAGCGGCCGACGGCAAGCTCGTCGGCTTCGATATCGATCTCGGCAATGAGATCTGCCGCCGGCTCAACGCGAAATGCGTGTGGATCGAGAATTCGTTCGACGGCATGATTCCCGCGCTGAAAGGCCGCAAATTCGACGGCGTGCTGTCGACGATGTCGATGACGCCCGCGCGTCAGGCGCAGATCGCGTTCTCGTCGAAGGTGTTCCGCATTCCGACGCGTCTGGTCGCGAAGAAGGGCTCGCCGATCGAGCCGACGCCGGAAGCGCTGAAGGGCAAGCGCATCGGCGTCGAGCAGGGCTCGATTCAGGAAACCTACGCGAAGACGTATTGGGAGCCGGCCGGCGCCGCGATCGTGCCGTATCAGGATCAGGATCTGGTGTATTCGGATCTGCTTGCCGGCCGTATCGACGCGTCACTGCAAAACGCGGTGCAAGCCGATATCGGCTTTTTGCGCACCGCGCGCGGCAAGGACTTCGGATTTGCCGGCAATCCGCTTTACGACGCGAAAACGCTCGGCAGCGGCACAGCGATTGGTTTGCGTAAAGAAGATACCGATCTGCAGGAAAAGATCGACAAAGCCATTGCCGAGATCCGCGCCGATGGCACTTACGACCGCATTGCGAAAAAGTATTTCGATTTCGACGTGTACGGTCAGTGAGCCGGGGCCGCGCCGCACGTGAGCAGTTTCGACCTGGCACTCGCGCGGCCCGACACCTAAACTTGTGTCATGACCGTCCTGAGCCGTGCTGCGGCAAGCGGGGATGCCCGAATCGGTTGCAACCGGCGCCTCACGCGGCGTTGCAGGTTTCCGCTTACAAAAGTAAGCGGGCAGGGGACGGCGCACTGCGGCCACCGGCTCGCGTGCGGATCGCCTTGCGCACACGGCGCGATCCGCATTGGGGGGCACCGACATGCACGGCTTTCAGATCACGTTCTTCACCCAGCAGGGGCGCAGCCATCATGGCAAGCCGCTTGCCGACTGGCTCGTGCGTCTCGCGAGCGAACTCGGCCTGCGCGGCGCGACCCTGATCCCGGCTAGCGAAGGCATCGGCCATCATCATCGCATTCACTCCGCGCACTTCTTCGAGCTTGCCGATCAGCCGTTGTCCGTCGTGATGGCGGTGACGAGCGACGAAGCCGATCGGCTGTTCGATCGACTGCGCGCGGAAGGTTTGCATCTGTTCTACGTGAAGACGACCGCCGAGTTCGGCGTCGTCGGCGAGGCCGACGGGGCTTGAACGACCGGGCCTCGATGGCAAGCCCCACGCCTCGCTCGTCCAGGCGACGAAGTCGGCCGCCATGTCGGAGTCGGTGCGTGCTTCCAGCTTGCCGCTGCGGCACGCGTGGCGGAACACCTCGTAGTCCTGCTCGACCTGGTCCGCGTACGCGCGCGAGTAGACGCGCGCCCGGTGTGGCGATTGGGCATGGCGCATGCTTCGCTGCAAGAGCCGAGTCATCCCAGGGAGAGCGAATCATGCGGCAGGTTTCGGCAAACATCCTGATCGCGCTGTCGGCCGTTGCGTTGCTGGCGGGCGCATCCGGCTGCAAGCGGACGGCCGGGAATGGCGGTATCTCGACGGGCCAGGCGAGCAGCGGTGTCATGAGCAATTCGGCGAGCCCGCGCGGCACACCGGGCGATAGCGACGCGGCAAATCGTGCGAACGCCGAGGCGGGCGCGGCGGCGAGCGCAGCGCCCGCCGCGAGCGACGCCGCGTCGGTCCACAGCACGCCGGCGAGCACGGCGTCCGCGACGCAGTAAGCGTCGCTTAGGCGCGGCGGCGCATTGGTCGCCGTTCCATGCGCGCAGGCTCGCTCTCGGTCCCGCGCATGGCGACGCCGCGCGCAGCAGGCGCAGCCTTCCTGGCAGACATGACTCATTGAAAGACGGACCGGACAGGTAGTTGCGCCGCGGCGAAGCGGCGCTCGCGTGTGCGTGTGATATGGAACGCCGGCCCGCTTCAATGCTATGCCGTGGGCTCCTCGTGCCGCACATTGACCATCCAGGGCACGCCGAAGCGGTCGATCAACGTGCCGAAGCCGCTGGTCCAGAAGGTCTGCTGGAATGGCATCGTGATCTGTCCGCCGTCCGCCAGCGCGTTGAAGTACTTTTCGCCGGACGCCTGGTCGTCGGCGGTGACCGACAGGCTGAAGCCCGCATGCACGGCATTGCCGCCGCGGCAATCGCCATCCGACATCAGCACGTGCGTGTTACCGATGACGAGCGTCGCGTGCAGGATCTTGTCGGCGTGTTCGGGCGCCACCGGGCGAGCGGGATCGGGCGGCGCGTCTTTCGCGCGCAGCTTCAGCAACTCCTGCGCGCCGAGCGCCGAACGATAGAACTCAATGGCTTCCTCACAACGGCCATTGAAGAACAGATAGGGCTGGATTTCCATGCTGATTTCCTGAGACGGGCGAGGGTCGGGCAGACGATTCTATCAGCGTGATCTCGCGGCCGGCCGGCCGTCGAACCTGGGATGCATCGTTCGGCCCCACGATGAAGCCACACACCTGATGCTCTACAGCGTATCCCCGCATCAGGCATCAGGCCTTCCCGGCATGACTCCCGCCATTGGCCGGATAAGCCTCCTGCAACGCGATCGAGCCTGTCTCCAGCAGCGATTTGAGGTTGGACATGATCTTCGGCCAGCCACCCGACACCGCCTCGATGAATTTCGATGGATCGCGCTCGATCGTATGCGTGAGCGTCAACTTGACCGCCGTTCCGCTCGGTTCGAGCTCCATCGTGCAGCGCGAATCGCCTTCGGCCTGCAACTCGGGACGAATCTGGTGCTGCCAGCGGATCACCAGACGCCGCGGCGGATCGGCCTCCACGATCTCGCCCGCGTCGAAGATCTGGCCGCCGCTCGACACGAGTTTCCACGACGAGCCCGCCGTCCATTCGCTTTCGCAGTGCATGCCGAACCAGTACTGCTTGATGAACTCCGCGTCGGTGAGCGCCGACCACAACTGTTCCGGCGTAGTGCGGATATAGGTCACATAGACGAACGTCGATCTAGTCATTGCCTTTCTCCAGGCGTCGTTTCAGGGTCGAGAGCGCCTTCAGGCGCGGCTTTTCGAACTTGGCAATCCAGCGCTCGTAGATCTGCTGCAGCGGCACCGGATTGAGGAAGTGCAACTTTTCGCGCCCGCTGCGTACGGTAACGACGAGGTTAGCCGCTTCCAGCAGGCCCAGATGCTGGGTCACGCCTTGCCGCGTCATGTCGAGGTGGTCGCACAGCTCGTTCAGAGTCTGGCCGTCGTGCGCGTGCAGCACATCCAGCAGCTTGCGCCGGCTCGGATCGGCGAGGGCTTTGAATAGCACGTCGGTGTCGTCGGGGCGCTCGGCCATGAACGGCTACAGGCAAGTAATTTATTGCATTTACTATAGGCAAGAAATTGCTTGCATGTCAAGGCGACGTGAGGGACATGCCGCAGGTTCGACACAAGCGCCGACTACCGTTTACGAGACGCTCAAGTACGTTTCGGAATGTTGCCGCCATGCAAAGGACCGAACAGCCGCGCACAGAGCATGCCCGTCGCCAGGATACCGAGGCCGAATGGCACGGCATCACCGGTTGCCTCGATCCGAAAGTCGCCAACACGAAAAACCAGAAGATAGCCGACGACCATATTGAAGAAGCCCCACAGTACATTGACGGTCGATGACGACAGCCCTTTTCCGGACGGCTTCGCGAACGGGCTCTGAAACGGCTCGCCCATCACACCGCTGACGAAATGCGGCACGGCATTCGCGAACAGAACACCGCCGAAAAAATAAGAGACGACATGCGGCCAATCCATTTCAGTTGCTCCTTGAATCGAGTAAATCGATGAGGTCGCGGGCTGTGCCTGTTTCGATGCCGGTTCGGATGAAGTACCTGCAAACGTTCAGGAGTCAGCGAGTCGCTGCAGCAGTTCCACCGCGGCGGCGAGCGTGGCCTGTTCTCGCGGCGATAGCTGCGCTTGCAAGGCACCGATCAGCCAGTCCTCTTTGGCCGCCCGACTTGCCTTGAGCGTTCGTCTGAACGTGGGGGTGAGATGGATAAGAGTTTTGCGTCCGTCGGTTGGATCCGCTTCGCCTTTGACGACGCCCAGCGTCTCCAGACCGGCAACGGTAATGCGCATGGACTGGGGCTTTACGCGCTGCGCTCGCGCTAGCGCGGAAACTGTGGCTGGGCCGCCGCGCTCCAGATGAAACAGCACCGACTTCTGCGCCGACGTAAAGTCGCTCGATTGCGAATGTTCTCGCGCGCGGCGAACCAGTTTGCTCACGGCAATGCGCAGTTCGCCCGCAAGGGCGGCTAGATCGGTAGATTGGGAAGACGGTGATTGTCGTGACATGCCGGGAACATAGCATATATACAGTTTAACTGTACAAGTAAACTGAAGATATTTTCGCCATCGAGTCCGCACGAACCCGGCATAAACAAGCGCCTGTGAGATACTTCCTCATTCACGCATAATCCCCGAGTCCACCGCGTCTCAACCGGCCCAGGCATGCAAGCTCATCCCCTCCGACTCGCGCCCGGCGACGACCTTCGCGTCGCCGTCGAAGACGCACTTCGTCAACGCGACCTGCAAGCGGCCTTCGTCGTCCAGGGCATCGGCAGCCTCCACGTTGCGGCATTGAGGTTCGCTGGCGCGCAAGCGCCGACGGAAATTCGCGGCGACCTCGAAATATTGACCCTCGCAGGCTCCGTCTCGCCCGATGGCGCTCATCTGCACATGTCGATCGCGGATGCGCGCGGGCAGGTATTCGGCGGTCATGTGGCGCGCGGCTGCACGGTACGCACGACCGTCGAGTTGTTGCTCGTGTCGGTTCCGGGCTATTCGTTCGCGCGGGAGCCTGATCCGCAGACGGGTTTTATGGAACTCGTGATTCGCGGCGGCGGCGCTCCGCAGTCCGGCTCCGCCTGATCACGCAAAGGCGCTATCGCCTCGCGCGCCGGAAGTCGCTCAACGCCCCGCCAACATTCGCCCGCCGACCCCCACCAACAGCACACCCGCTGCCGTATCCAGCCCGGCCTTGCGCCGAACCAGCGTGCGCCGAACCGACGGATGCGAGGCAAGCAACGCCATCGCGCAGTACCACGCGCACGAAATGCCGATCGACAGCGCCACGACCGCGATATCGAGCCACAACGGCGCATGCGCGGGCACCATCAACGCAAAGATGCTGCCGTAGAACGCGATGGACTTCGGGTTCGTCACGCTGACGAAATAGCCTTTCTTCGTCGCAGCCCAGCCGGACGCGGTGCTGCCGACGTCCGCGGACAACGGCCGCCGCGCGGTCACGATCATCTTGATGCCGAGCCAGATCAGGTAAAGCGCGCCGGCGATCCGCAGCACGGCGCTGAGCCACGTCACGTGCGTGACGATCAGAAAGTTGGGTCCCGGGCTCGCGACGCTTAGCAACAGGACGCCCGCAAGCGCAAGCAGGATGTTGACGGAATGCAAGAAGAATTCTCCGTGGCGGGCCGAGGTGTTAAGGTCTTGTTAGTTGGGGTGATCCATTCGACGCGCATGCGCTGTGAACCTGATTCGATTCCGCGCGTGATTTTTCGCGAGTCGTCAAGCACAAAAATGGCACGGGCTATTGCAGACCCTGCCGTTTCGCCGGTCGGTAGTCGAATATCGCCAGGCGTCATCCCAGTGAATGAATCAAGGCCTGATCCGTCACCTGCACCGGCCTGACCTTGATCGATTGACTATAAAGCGGTGGCGGCGGCGTCAGCAGCTTGCTGCATAGCCGCGCGTGACTTCGAGAAAGGCGCGCCGAATTTTCGACAGCCCCTCGACGCCCGGCAGACACAGCAACAGATAGCCGCGGTTGTCGAGCATCGCGACCGCGTGCCCCGTGCCGCCGTTCTTCAGGTCTTCGGCCACCGCTTCCTTCAGAAATGGCGCGAGCCCCGTTATCATCGACCAGCGCGCCGCCAACGCTGAACGAGCCGGCGCAGTTCGCCGTCATCGCCTGGAGCGCGGCCTGTGTCATCGCGGATTCCGTCGATGTAACTTTTTCAGCCATGTTGATTCATCTCTGTGGCGCGGATTGAATACCGACTGCAAAGAGAATGAGCGGAACCGGCGGTCGGATGCGCACCCATCTGGGTGGTTGGCGCCGGCATGAAAGCCGAGTGAGGGAGCAGGCGTGACGGTAGATTCTGTTACTTCGAACGCGAGAGGGAAACCCGCTCGGATTGATAGCTTGCGTGGTGCGAGCAGCGGCCGCCGCGCGGCGGCGCCGCCGTCCGTGCCGCTCGCGCCATGCCGGTCGCCGCGATCGCCGCGCCCGCACGCGGCGACGCGCGCGCGTTCGCCTAGTGCGCGGCCGGCTCCTGCGTGATGGAATCCACGCGGTCGGGATAGAACGCAAGGTGCTCGCGGATCGGCGCGACAGCGTCGTATGGGTGCTCGTAGGTCCACACCGCGTTGGTGCCGCGCTCGCCGGCCGAAGGAATCGAGAAGTATGCGCATTCGCCCTTGTACGGACAATAAGTGGCGTGCGCCGTGCGTTCGAGCCGGGTCATGTCGACGTCCTTGCGCGGGATGTACAGCACGGCCAGATAGCGGGCTTCGAGCAGCGTCAATGCGTCGTGCGTATCGGCAATCACGTGACCGCCTGCCATGACGATCACGCGCGCGTGGTGGTGCTCAATCATGATTGGATGATCCGGGCCGGGGATCTTGACGGGTTTGTCGTTCGGGACCGAATGAGTGGACATAACGAGGCTCCCTGCGAAAGTGGGGCTGCGAGGTTTCGTGCGTCGACGGCGATGTTCGTCGCCGAACGCCACGCAAGCGACTGAAGATCGCCCGTATTGCCGTACTACTTCCTTTCAGGTATTTCTATCACATACTAACGCAGACCTTCCAGGTGCTGTGAGCGGCGCGATGCCCGTCGGAATTGCATCAGTTGCGTGCGCGTGCTTTTGTGCAACGGGATGGCGACTTCGCGGAAGACGAACACGATCAGCCGACTGACAGGAGCGCGTCATGCTCGTTGGATATGCCGTGTATGACCCTGCAAGTGAGCCTGCAATCTCGTCGACAAATGGCGAGGTTGTTTGACTATGCCGGCGCTTCGGAAGTGTTGGTCACTTCGCGCATTTGGGGCGTGTGCCGCTCTAGCCTTGAACCTGTTGTCCTGCCCTTCGCACGCACAGGTCGCGCCGAGGCAATTGTCGAGCAATACCGTGATTGGCGGCAATGTAAAGCAGCACGCAGACGCTGTGCTCGCGATCATGACCTACACGACAGTCCCGGACGTGACGACCAGTAACCTGTCGGTCAACAACGGCCTGACGGGTAATCCCGGCTTCGGGCAGACGCAATTTGGCGGCGGCTTCACCCTCAGCAGGTCGTTTCCGTTGTACATGGAGGGCACGCTCGCCTACAGCCGCTACGATCCGATCTTCATTGCCACGGATGGCGCCCAGCAGCGTGCGGTGCCGACGAAGTGGAACACCTTCAGTGGCACGGTCGGCCTGGGGTGGGATTTCCGCATCACGGACGAACTGGTGTTCCGTCCGATCTTGAACGGCACGATTGGGCGTGTCTCGAGTGACCTGAAGGTAGGGCAGACCCTCTTCAATCGTGTCACCGACAGCAACCTGCAGTTCCTCGAAAACGGCTCGCTGAACGCCTACGGCTATGGCGGCTCCCTGATGCTCGACTACGAACACTACCGCGAAAACTACGAAATCGACGCCGAATTGCGGGCAACCGATATTTACCTGCGCAGTTTCGGCGGTTCTTCAGAGGCCGTTCAGGGCTCGGCCATGGCGCAGCAGGTGAGCCTATGGACGCGCTGGCGCGCGCCCACCGGCTGGCACGCGCTGGACCGGCCGGTCCGCTACGTGCTGGAAGCTGCTTACTCGCATTATTTCGGCGACAGTGCAGGCGTGCTGGGTTTCAACGACCTCACGTCGCTGGGAGTCGGCCTCGAACTCGACAGCAGCAGGTATCCCGTCATCGTCACCCGTACGCGCGCGATGGTGCGCTATGTGTTCGGTCGCAACGTGCACGGGGTGTCGTTCGGATTCGCGATGAGTTTCTAGCCGGGCCAGCTTGCCGGTCCAGCAACGAGGCTCGAACCCATGCGCGCGATCCAATGCTTCTCGTTCTCGCGCGGCCATGCGGTATAGCGCTTGCTCGGCCCAGACATGAATCGATCAAGGGAGCCGTGATGAACGACGAACCGAAACAGCCCGATGCCGGTAGGCAATCTGCCGGGCACGTTGTAGCAGAACCAGGCCCTGAACGAAGGGCCAAAACGAAGGACCTCGTGCCATGCGTACACTCGGACAGAGCCGGTCGACGAAGCGGATCGACAGCGAGCCGGACATGCGCCTGCAGAAGATAGAGATTGCCGACTTCCTCGTAAGCTGGACCGTCATCCGGGATTCGGAAGGCGCTTTCCAGTGGGTCGTGGTCGTGACGGAGCGTGGCGGCGAGCATCACACGATCTTCGAGCGACGCGGGACGTGCGGCCACGTGTCATGGGACGACGCGCTCGACATCGCGGCCGAAACCGCGCGCCGCGTCGCGGCCGGGCTCGTCGAGTCGGGTGAACCGGCGAAGACGAAACAGCGGCGCGGGCGCACGCCGGGTGCATCGCGCCCGAATCGTTGATGCGCGATCGCGGGCGGCGCCCCGTGGTGTCAGTAGAATGTGCTAGTTCCATTGACGCCGCGTCCGTGCCGCGCGACGCGACCTCGGCAGCCAATGCCGCAACGCGAGCAATACAGTCGATCCCAGCAGCAGCGTGGCAATCGGAAACGTGCCCGCGGCATTCACCGCAATGTCCATCGGGCGCTCTCCGAGCAACTGCATCCGGCGGCGCGTCATCGCGGCGCCGAGCGACTGCAGTTCGTTCTTCAGCACGCGCTCGGCGTCGGGCAGCAGGATGGTTTCCTCGTCGGCGACATGATGAGCGACTTCGCGGATCAGTTGATAAAAGAGCCCGTCGTAGGCGGCGTTTTCGGGGCCCATCCCGCGCAGCTTCGCGATCGTTGCGCGCATCTCGTCGTGCTCGGGACGGCTTTTTCTCAGTGCCTCGTCATTGCCGAGCGCGCGCTCGAGCGCCGGGTAGAAAATTTCCTCCTCGAGCTGCGCGTGGATATCGAGCGCGTCGCACACGCCGTTGACGATCGCGCGTTTGCGCCACCACGGCGTGGACGCGTGGTATCGGTGCGAAGCGGCGAGCACGTGCATATGGTCGAGGCGGATCATCGACGTAATCGACGGCGACAGCGATGAGGCGTCATTGGACATGGCGTTTCTCCAGGGAAAGGGTGCCGGCGGTTACCGCATGCGCCATTCCCGCTGCCCAGCAATCGCTCAACGCGGTGCCGGCTGCCGCGAGCGGAGTGCGTTGCTGCTCGTGAGGGCGCTCAACGCGGAGTCCGCGGCGTCCGCCGCACGGGCGAACAGGTCGTCGACGATTCGCCGCGCCGCGCTATATCCGCCCATCAACGCATCGGCCTCGGTGTCGAACGGCCGGCTGCCTCCAATGTCGACGCGCAGCGGCGAGAACGTTGCGACCGCAGCGCCCGCCTGATAGATGTGAACCACCGCCGCGTAGCGTGTGCGTACCGCCGCGCGCCCGGCGGGGCGCAACGTGAAATCCGCCTCGACGGTCACCTCGATCGTGAACCCGTGGTATTCGTAGGTCCGCCTCATCATCATGTCCTTCGTCGCGTGAGTGTGTGATCGTGCCGGTGCGCGATGATCATGCGCGACGGGCGCGGCGTTAATTGCCGCCATGCGCGCTCGAGCGGCGCTGGCTCCGTGCTTCGAGCGTAGCGAGCCGCGCTTGCGGCTGCAGCGCCGGCGGCAGTTCGGCGTTGGCCTCGATGCGCGCGCGCCAGTAAGCCGGCGTCGCAATTCCCGTGCCCTGCCAGTCGACGCGGTTGCATTGAACGAGTTGTTCGAGGCGCTGGACAATCGCGCTGATGTGCGTCAATTTCCTTGTGACGTCGTTGTGATTACGCGCGGCTTTCACAGGTTCTCTCCCCGTTTTGTTATCTCCAGCTTACTCGTCGTTCACAGTAAGTCATACCGGCTTGATGACATGTCCGAAAACGCCGGATTCAGCATGCTCGCATTTGCAAAAAAAAAAGTACATCGCAGTGAATTGTTCGAGACAGCCGCATTGTGGACAGCCCCGTCCACTCTCGCGCCGCAGTTTGCGGGACCCACATTCGACGAACCGACGCGCCGGATTGCTTCTACGCTCGACTGTTGGTGTGACGTCGTGATGACAGCGTGTGCAAACGAAGTTCGCGCCGTCGTCGGTTAGCCGGTCAAGTTCTGATCTGGATCAAAATAGCAAAAGGCGGTGTGGTGATCGCGCCGGCGCTCGGGTGCCCTCGTTGGAAATCCCTTTGTGCGTGGCACGATGAACGTGGTGACTATCGCGAGGGAGAGCGAAATGCCTGATGTCGGACAAGGCTCGTGCGCTACCGATGCACGCAAGCGCGGCGCATCCGCGCGTTGCGATGGTGATCGCAACGCGACTCACGCAGCGAAGAATCGGCGCGCGGCAGCGCTGCGCGGAACGCTCGTGATGACATTTGCCGTCGCCATGATGGGCGGGTGCGCGACGTCGGCCGAGCGCACCAATGTGCAGCCTTCGGGTCAACAGACGTGCAATGTGGCCGGCAAATTCTGCAACACGTTTTTCGGACCTTGACGGAAACGCTCCCAGCGCGTGTCGGCGCGCACGGCACGTTCCTGACCGGCCCGCGTTCGTCTGCAATCGGACGACCGATGTTGGACGTGTCGCGGCGCGCGCGTTTGCTCGGGCGTGTCCATGGCCTTCAGCTTGTGGACAGCGAGCATCGGTTGGAGGAGCATGGTCGCCTGGATACGCTTGAAGGGGTATGCGCGGTCGGACAATTCCACCCCACCATTTACGCGCACGAGCGAGGCAACCAGTCGTCCTATTGCAGGAGGAAAGAAATGCTGACGCAGAAAACCAAGGACATCGTCAAGGCCCCGGTTCTGACCGCGCACGGCTATACGATCATTCAACTTTTCTGCAGACGGCTCTTCGAGGCGCATCCCGAACTGAAGAACGTGTTCAACATGGCGCACCAGGAGCAGGGGCAACAGCAGGAAGCGCTCGCCCGCGCCGTGTACGCGTACGCCGAGAACATCGAGGATCCGGGCAGTCTCGCCGCGGTGCTGCGCAATATCGCCAACAAGCACGCGAGCCTCGACGTGAAGGCGGAGCACTATCCGATCGTCGGCGAACATTTGCCTGGCGAACCGAAGGACGAACAGCCGGTCGCGAACTTAGAGCCGGGCCAGTACATCGGCATTGCGGTCGATGTGCCCGCGCTCGGCCTGCAGCAGATCCGGCAATACAGCTTGTCCGACGTGCCGAACGGCCATAGCTATCGAATTTCGGTCAAGCGCGAGAGCGGCGAGGCCGGGCGGCCGCCGGGCTATGTGTCGGCGCTGTTGCACGATGACGTCGAGGTGTTCGGACTGGATCTGTTCGCTGAATGACGCATACGGTCGTGCCGCGCGACGGCTGCCCCGGAAGCGACAAGCAGGAATGCAGTCACCGTGACCGGGAGTGCGGCATGAAAGTGCACCATCTGAACTGCATTTCGACTTGCCCGCTGTGCGGCAAGCTGTTCAACGGCCACCCCGATTCGTTGATCCGCCGCGGGCATCTGACCTGCCATTGTCTGCTCGTCGAAAGTCCGGCGGGGCTCGTGCTCGTCGATACCGGTTTCGGTTTGCGCGATGTCGCCGATCCCTATTCGCGCCTCGGCAAATTCTTCCTGAGGCTGCTGAAGCCTGAGTTCCGAAATGAAATGACGGCGATCAGGCAGATCGAGCGGCTCGGTTTCGACCCGGCCGACGTGCGCCACATCGTGATGACGCACCTCGATTCCGACCATGCGGGCGGGCTCGACGACTTTCCGCACGCGACGGTGCACATGCTCGCGAGCGAGCGCCAATACGCGGCGCAGCAGAAGACGTGGCTGGACCGGCAGCGCTTCAGGCCGCAGCAGTGGTCGTATCAGAACATGTGGCGCGTGCATTCGCCGCAGTACACCGAGCGTTGGGAGGGCTTCGCCAAGGTCCATCCGATCGAAGAACTCGCGAGCGAGATCGCGCTCGTGCCGTTGCGAGGCCATACCTATGGTCACGCGGGCGTCGCGGTACACGGTGATGGCGGCTGGTTGCTGCTCGCGGGCGACGCCTATTTCGACAGCGGCGAGCTCGACCCGGTGCGTCCGCATTGCGCACCCGGTTTGCGCTTCTATCAGTGGATGCTCGAAAAGGATCGCGCGGCGCGATTGTACAACCAGCGCCGCCTGCGTGATCTGGCGAAGCGGGCGAGCCCCGCGTTGACGATTTTTTGCAGCCACGACGTCGACGAATTCGAGCGGCTCGCGGGCCGTTCGGTGGCGGTGCCGGCGGAGCAGATGGCGTGATGCTCGCAGGCTTGCGAGCGCGCCCGGTGCTTCGCGGATCGCTCACGTCTTGCGCCTGGCCCAGGCATCGTGCGCGGCGGGGCGCGTTTCCTATACTGCCTTTGTCCTCCGTTTGGTCTCCAGGGGACATCGTTCTCAAATGCGCTTGCGGCGACCATGCCGGTTGAAGGCTGGTGGCTCTTTTTTGCGCGAGTGCATTTCATCGATCCGGCCGCCGCAGCAGCGCGGCCGCGAGCAGGCCCGCGCCGAGCGCCACGTAGACGTTCCCGAGCGAGCGGCGCGACAGGTGCGCCTCGAATCCAGGGGTGAGCCTGTTGGGCACCACCTTGTAGTCGACCACATACGCGCTCGCCACGGTCGTGGCCGCGGCCACCGCGGTCGCGCCGGGCCGTCGTGACGGGTCGGGGCCAGCCATCCGGTCAACCAGTTGCTCGAACATCATTGCCCAGAAGATCGCGGCTGCCTGATGGATCGCGAAGCCGGTCACCGTATGCCGGATGCTGAAGCCGCGTTCACGCAGCGCGCGTTGCGGCCACAGGCAGTGGGTGACGGCATTGATCGGCGCGAGCGGGCTGCCCGATGCGTCCGTGGATGCCGCCGCGGCTGTTGCCGCCGACATGCAGCCGGCCAACAGCCCCGATGGGACGGCTCGGCGTAGCGTCGCACGGGTGGCCTGATACCACGGAGAACCGATTTTGTACTCGAGCGTTTTCATGGCAGGGCTCCGGTTCGGGCGCGCAAACGCACGCCCCATGATCGCGGACAGCGGTACGCGCGAGGAGCAGCCTGGCGCGTTCCGCGCGGACGATGCGCAGGAATGCCGGCCGAAAATCGTGGCCCCACTGCGATACGCAGTGCGCTTCATCGACGACGACGAGTTCGATGCGTTGCCGGGAACGCGCCCGCAATGACGCTGCGGATGATGTCCCGTTGGCCGGGGCGCAGCCGGCTGATCCCGAACACTTCGCGCAACGTACTGCGCATCGCGTTCAGACGGGCGGACGTGTCGCGCGGGATGGAGGTGTCGGTCATGAAGTTGGCGGTTGGCTTGCGGCACGGCGAGTCAGCCTGCGACGCAGCAAACATCGTACCGCGACGCGGCGCCGCAGCCGGGAACGCGATGTGCTCATACGTCATGACGTGACATTTATGGCCAAATGGGTGGACTCGTGAACAAGGAAGACAAAAGCGACGCGTATCCCTACGCGTCGGGCGGATGGGGGTCGGTCAAGGCGGTGGCGACAATCCTGCTGCAGGAAAAAGCACCGCTGAAGGATAGCCAGGTTCTGATGCATCAGAACAAGCCCGACGGTTTCATGTGTGTCAGCTGCTCGTGGGCGAAGCCGGCCGATCCGCATACGTTCGAGTTTTGCGAAAGCGGTGCGAAAGCGACCGCGTGGGATCTGACGGCCAAACGCGTAACGCCCGATTTCTTCGAGGTCCACACGGTCGGCGAGCTCGCCAAATGGCACGACCACGATCTCGAGGAAGCGGGGCGGTTGACCGAGCCGCTGCGCTACGACCCGGCTACCGACCGCTACGTGCCGGTGCCGTGGCAGCAAGCATTCGATGCGATCGGCGCCGAGCTGCGCACGCTGGACCCGGCCAGCGTGGTGTTCTACACGTCGGGCCGCGCTTCACTGGAAACCTCGTACATGCTGCAGCTTTTCGCGCGCATGTACGGCACGAACAATCTGCCCGACAGCTCGAACATGTGCCACGAAAGCACCAGCGTCGGCCTCAAGGAAGCGATTGGCGTGGGCGTCGGTACGGTCTCGCTCGACGACTTCGAGAAGACCGACCTGATGTTTTTCTTCGGCCAGAACGTCGGCACCAATAGCCCGCGCATGCTGCATCAGTTGCAGGACGCGCGCAAACGCGGCGTGCCGATCATCACGTTCAATCCGCTACGCGAGCCGGGGCTGCTGCATTTCGCAAACCCGCAGTCAGCGTTGCAGATGCTCACACCCACCGATACGCAGATCAGCACGCAATACCACCAGGTGAAGACGGGTGGCGATACCGCCGCGATCCTCGGCATCTGCAAGCTCGTCATCGAAGCGGACGATCGCGCGGTGAGCACGGGCGACGCGCGCGTCGTCGACGTCGATTTCATCCGCGAGCATACGAACGGCTACGAGCAATTCGCTCAGTACGCGCGCGACGCGAACTGGGACGACATCGAGCGAGTGAGCGGATTGCCGCGCGACGCGCTCCAGGCAGCCGCCGACGAGTACATGAAGGCGAACGCGGTGATCATCCATTACGGCATGGGTCTCACACAGCATCGGATGGGCGTGCAGAACGTGCGCATGCTGTGCAATCTGCTGCTGCTGCGCGGCAATATCGGCAAGCCGGGCGCGGGGCCGTCGCCGGTGCGCGGGCATTCGAACGTGCAGGGGCAGCGCACGGTCGGCATTACCGAAAAGCCGGAGCTCGCGCCGCTCGATCAACTGGCCAGACAGTTTTCGTTCGAGCCGCCGCGCGAGAAAGGCATGAACATCGTCGAGGCCTTCGAGGCGATGCTCGACGGCAAGGTCAACGCGATGATCAACCTCGGCGGCAACCTCGTGCGCTCGGTGCCCGACCGGGTGCGCACCGAACCGGCGTGGGCCGCGCTCGGGTTGACCGTCAACGTGGCGACCAAGCTCAATCGCAGCCACCTGGTGCACGGCCAGCGCTCGTATCTGCTGCCGTGTCTGAGCCGCATCGAGATCGACCGGCAGGCGGGCGGCGCGCAGGCGGTGTCGGTGGAAGACAGCACGGCGCACTTTCATGGCTCGCGTGGCATGGCCGAACCGGCCGCGCCGACGATCCGCTCGGAGCCGTTCATCGTCGCGGGCATCGCGAAGGCGACGCTCGGCGAGCGCTCGAGCGTCGACTGGGATGCATGGCGCGACGACTATTCGCGCGTGCGTCTGGAGATGTCGAAGACATGGCCCGAGATGTTCGGTGATTTCGAGGCGCGCATGTGGACACCCGGCGGCGTGATCCGGCCGCTGCCGGCGCGGGAGCGCAAGTGGAAGACCAAAAGCGGCAAGGCCGAATTCATGGTGCCGACTTCGATCGGCGAAGATCCGGACATGCCCGCGCGTGAGCCCGATTCGCTGCGGTTGATGACCTTGCGCAGCGACAGCCAGTTCAACACGACCATCTATGGCCTCGACGACCGCTTCAGAGGCATCAAGGGTTCGCGCATGGTGATTCTGATGAATCGGGCCGACATGGAGAAGCGCGGACTCGCGCACGGCGACCGCATCTGCCTCGAGACGATCGCGGACGACGGCGTCGAGCGGCACGTCGACGGACTGACCGTCGTGCCGTTCGACGTGCCGCAGGGATGCATCGGCGGCTATTACCCGGAATGCAATCCGCTGCTGCCGCTATGGCACTACGCGAAAGAGAGCAAGGTGCCGGGCGCGAAGTCGATTCCGGTGCGCGTACTGGCGGCCACGCGGTGATCAGTGCTTCGTAGATACAAAGAGGCCGGCATCGTTACCGGTGCCGGCCGCTGAATTACACCCGGGCAGCGCGTGAAGGGCATGATAAGCGCGTGCCCATCTCCATCATAGTCGGGACAGCGGCCCTTAACGGGCGCGCAGGGTGTTGGTAATGCATGAGTTGCGTACAGAGCCGAACCAGCAAGCTGGCAAAGGACGAGAACCAAAAGTTTCGCACCGGCTGTGGCGTTACCCGGCATTGAAGGACAGCGCACGACGCCACATAGTGTTCGGATACTGCGACGTCGCCTACGGATTCGGGGACAGCGTTTCTCCAGAAGCGTTCATGGCATTCCATCGCTGCCTCCGGGCTGCGGTTCGATTTGCCGGCAACCCGGCATCGTCCGTTTCATCGCGTCGGCAGCCCCCGCACGCGACACGCAGTCCATGCGCGATGTCCGCGACCTGTGCGCGCGCCTCATCGAATTGCTGAGGAAGGGTTGAGAGCAGTCTATTGTTCACCCAACCGGGGTCTCGCGGCCAGCGATTTGCCGACGTCATGAACGAATCGCCGGCAAACGCCGTCTTGCATCACATGCGCCTACGGCGAGGAACAGAATCCGGGTAGCCGCGACAATCGCCGGTCTCCCAGGTATGGCTGCGCGGGTTGCGCAGCCATACGGGGTTATTTCGAAAGCTGGGTCGGGACTTGCGTCGACGCTTGTGTCGGGAACTGGTTCGGAAGTTGCGTCGACGCTTGTGTCGGAAGTTGCGGAATCTGCGGAAGCTGTGGAGGTTGCGGAAGCTGCGGCCCACCCTGTGAAAGCTGCTTCGTGGACGGTTGCCCGGCGGACGCTGGCTGCTGCGACGGCAATTGCTGCGGCAGATTGCTTTGCGCAAGCACGGATGTGCTGGTAAGGAAGGCGAACAGTACA
Source organism: Paraburkholderia sp. 31.1 (assembly GCF_014397645.1). Taxonomy (NCBI): domain Bacteria; kingdom Pseudomonadati; phylum Pseudomonadota; class Betaproteobacteria; order Burkholderiales; family Burkholderiaceae; genus Paraburkholderia; species Paraburkholderia sp. 31.1. The sequence continues at coordinate 8,735 of NZ_VZQN01000037.1, read as the reverse complement.
AGGAAGCTCTTTTTCATTTCAATTCTCTACAGTTGATTGTCTTGATTTTGATGCGATTAGCAGCGGCGAGCCGTATCAACGCGCGGCCAAGGTTGCCTTGTAACGCCAGGACGCTGTTGCGGTACTGAAGTCGACGGGGCTACCCGACGCTACGTTGCCTGACGGGAGGAAAGCCGACGAACTAGTCACCCCGCCGTAGTTGTTGAACGCTTGCCGCTGGGCTTCCACGCGGGCTAACACCGCCTGAAAGTCCATTGCATGTTGTGTATTGGCGCCCGTGTGGTCATGGTAGCTGACCGTTTGACGCTGAACCGGTTGCACAGCCGCTTGCTCATAGGTCTGGGGACCGCTGCTGCTAGCGAATGCGGCGGTCGAGAAGGACAAGATCGACGCGACAACAGGGACGGGGATGAAGGTCTTCGACTTTGGCATGATCAGACTCAATATCGAGCGTCGGATTCAGGAGACGCGGTGTTTGGGGAACAACGGTCTGGCGAGGCATGAGTGCTGTTTGCCAGTTCGTTGGTGCCAGTCTAGTCATTTACGGTCGGCTTACAAGCATCTACGGGGCAACGGATAGTTGCCGTCGCTGCAAGCTTGTAGCCGATTGCGCTGAAGCAGTGTGTGCTTCTTTAGTGTGTCCGGAGGCAAGGGCGGTGCGGACTGTCTGAATGACACGCAGCAATTCGCTTCGACGGTATCCGCTGGTCGTTGCACAAACGAGATCAGCCGTCGAGCATGCGCGCTTCCATCGCCGTTCGTCGACAAGACGCTACGTGAGTATCGGAATACGTCCGCTTGCTGTTCTTATGTCAGCGATTCGCGATTCACGCAAACCGTGTATTGAAGATCTCGCAACTCATAATTGCGCGCGTCGAATGGCGGCGCGCTTTGCTTATACTGCGTCCACACGAAACAGGCTTCGTTTTTACGCAGGAATACTTATGGCACACCAACTTACGCTCCACGCCGGTTCATCGAACACGGACGTCATTCACGACATCGTTCAGCAGGCGTTGCGCAGCGCTGCTACGGCCTCCACCACGAATGGAGCTATCGATGTGCTTGGTCAGGCGCTACTCGAGGTCGAGCGCCTCGCCGCGCACCCGAGCGTCCTGACGCACTGAGCCCGCTGCGCGTCTGCGAACTGGCCGGGAGTCGGACCGGCAGCGCAGCGCACGGCGTACCGCCGATGGCGGATGCAGCGCGGTTCGATCTTTTGAATCAATATTGACTGGGCGCGCGAATGTGATAATATTATCACATAGTGGCCCGTCCCCGAAGTTGCTGTAGGCGAGTCGCCGCAATGCCAGCGCACGCTGAATCAACCGTGGAGATGTCACCCATGACTGCTCAACCAGACCTGAACGATTCGCTGCATCGGCGGCAGGAATGACGCGCCGACCGCGCTTCTTTTTCGCCTTGCTGTGCTCGTTCCCGCTTGTTGCGACGGTCTGCGGTTGTTCCACGACCGTGATGCCCACGCCGCGCGTCATCGCGATTGTCGTTCCCGCGATGCCAGCACCAGCAATGATGTCGCCGCCCGATCCGATGGCGCGTCCATTGTGGATCGAAGTCACCGGGCAACCCGGTGGCCAATCGCAGACAGGCACCAGCAAACCGGCGACGCCGCAAGACCCGTCGCGCCAGCACGGTGACGACAGGCGTACCCACAGCGCGGCTAGCGGCGCGACGCCGATCTGACGGATGCGCCGCGCGGCGACCCGGCGTCGCCGGCTCCTGCGGTTAAGACGGACACTTCCGCCGATGCTTCGGCTCAACGACGAAAGCCACTCGATCACTCGCCCAGTGGGGGCGCTTATGACTGTATACCATCGTCAATCTCTGTTTTGGGGCGCCGTTGCGCTAGCGGCCGGCGTGTTGCTATGGAACCTGCGTGCCGTTCTCACGCCGTTTCTGCTCGGTGCGCTCGTCGCATACATTTTGCAGCCGGGCGTGGAGTGGCTGGTACGCCATCGCGTTCCGCGCGGCCTTGCGGCGCTGGTGATGATGTCTTTGTTTGCTCTGTCCGTCGCACTCGTCATGCTGCTCATGTGCGTAGTTATCCAGAAGGAAGGGCCGGAACTCATCAGGCAAATTCCATTTATCGTCGCAAAACTCGATGGATGGCTGAAGCCGCGTCTGGCTTTTCTGGGGCTGGATTATTCGCTCGATGTGACGAATATCCGCGAGGTGCTGGCGGCCCGTCTCAAAGCGGACGGGCAGGGCGCGATGCTTGCCGTATGGCAGTACCTGCGCACCAGCAGCAACGTGATGATCAATGTCGTGAGCAATGCGGTGCTGATGCCACTCGTCCTGTTCTATCTGCTCTACGACAGGCACGAGGCGTTCGAGCGCATGGCGAGCTTCGTGCCGCGGCGCTGGCTCGGCAAGACACGGGAATTCGTCGGAGAGATCGATTGCATGATGTCGCAGTACCTGCGCGGGCAACTGCTGGTGATTGCAGTGCTCGCGGTGTTCTACCCGACTGTGCTGACGATTGCAGGGTTGGATCTGGCGGTGCCCGTCGGCCTGTTTAGCGCGCTTGCCGTATTCGTTCCCTACATCGGCTTTGCGACCGGCCTCGCGTTCGCGCTCCTCGCGGCGCTGCTGCAATTCGGTGACTGGTATGGCCTCGCCGTGGTGGTCGCGGTGTATGGCGTCGGCCAGATTCTTGAAAGCTTTGTGCTGACGCCGAGACTGGTTGGCGAGCGCATCGGTCTTCATCCGCTCGCGGTCATCTTTGCGTTGCTGGCTTTTGGGCGGCTGTTCGGATTCTTCGGCGTGCTGCTCGCGTTGCCGGTCAGCGCCATCCTCGCATCGGCCTTGCGGGAACTGCGCCACCGCTATCTCGCGAGTGCGCTTTACCAGGGCTGACCTGCATCGCGATCGCCCGATTCGATGTCCGGGCACCCGCCCCGCCTACCCACCAACCCGACAGCGCACCAGGCGGCCGCACCTGCGACGGTGCGGAAACGCCGCGCTAGTTGCACTGTCACGGCAAGGTCGGAGCATCGGGAACGGGGGGCAGTGGACGTCGCGCGATCCGCTCGGCCTCTACACGTGTGAGACCGAACGCCTGCAACACAATGGCGGCGGTTCGCTGGGCAAACTTCTCCTCCTTCGAGCGAAGCACCTTTCGCGCACGAACGGTCCGCTTCGACGAGATGGCCAGTTGCAGTTCGGCGGCAATTCCCGCGAGCACCGTGCCAATCACGGTGATAACGGACATGAGCCGGTCCGCGATCACAAAGCGCCTTTCTGAAATGCCCTTCTCGCTATCGCGCAGCAGGCGCAGGCCGAGACCCCTGCTGAGCAGGCGCGGCGACAAACCTTCGCGAATGAGAAGCTGCCCCCAAACTGGCTCGCGGTAGGCCCGCAGGAGCGTGTGACGGACTGAGACGGCGATCACTTCCGCTGGATCGGACAACCCCGCGGCGAGGCGATCGAGCGTATCCGCAAATTCCTCGAACAGCCATTCGATGAGCGCCGTGAAGATGCCTTCCTTGGATTCGAAGTGGTTATAGAAGGAGCCGAACCCGACGTCGGCTGTCTCGGTGATTTCGTTAATCGTGACGGAGCTCAAACCCTTGGCCGCCACCAGTTTCAGCGCAGCGTCGAGCAGGCGCGCGCGCGTCTCGCGTTTGCGACGAGCACCGCGCGGATAGCTTCGATTGATCGCGTCGCGGGACGCACTTGGCGCCTTGAGAGAGCGTCCGCGGCTCGCGCGCGGTTGGGGGGCTTGTGGCATGTCGGCTCCGTAGTCGTGGTTATTCGATATCCTGATTCTAGATATATATGTCATAGTTGACAAGATACTCAGTATTGGGTCTAATGTCACCCGAGCCGCCGACAACCGGACGTACGAAGGACCCAACGATGCCGACGGAGCGAAAAGAATCCGTTAGCGGTCGATCGCAAGTCCTCGGCCGGAACTGACAGACCAGACAGACCAGCAGATCACCGGGCGGTAGGCATGAACGGGTGCTGCCCCACGTACTGGTTGCGTGGAGGCACATCGAGCTGGCAAGTACCGACATGCACGTCGATAAGTAGCACTAACGTATCAACGAAGCTTGTTTTATGCGTCCGCGCTGATAGCGAACCGTGCTTGCTGGCACTCGGGTTTGCACGGCATCGGGAAACTTTCTTACCAGGGTTATCACCCGTCTTGTGAACATCGTGAAACATTCCGGCCCTATCGCGCAGGCGCCTGCGCGTCGCTTTTTACCTTCCCTCGTCCAATCTCCGCAGTGCGCACGCATGGTGCTTGCGGCTTGCTGCGCGGTCATGCTCGCGGCATGCCACCAGCGCGAAGCCGCCGCTCCAGAGCCGAAGCCCGTGGTCGCCCTGGCCGTCCACGCTGACGGGCGCACGGCAAGTGCGTCGCTGCCGGCTCAGGTGCAGGCGCGCTACTCCACGGCGCTTTCGTTCAGAGTGGGCGGCAAGATCACCGAACGGCGCGTTCGCCTCGGCGACGCCGTCAAGGCGGGACAGGTTGTTGCGCTGCTCGACCCGACCGATCTCCGCAGTAACCTGGCCAACGCGCGAGCGCAGCTCGATGCCGCCGAACACCGGTTCGTCTACGCGAAGCAGCAGCTCGATCGCGATCAGGCGCAGGCGCAGGCAAACCTGATTGCACCGGCGCAGCTCGAACAGACGCAGGACGCGTACGCCTCCGCTGTTGCGCAGCGCGACTCGGCGCACGCCCAGATGGCGCTCGCCTCGGACAATCTGCGCTACGCGACGCTGACTGCGGATCACGACGGCGTGATTACCTCGGAGGACGCCGACACGGGCCAGAATGTTCAGGCAACCCAATCCATCTATCACCTCGACTGGACGGGCGACGTAGACATCGTCTGCGACGCGCCCGAGCGCACGCTGAGCTCGCTGACAGTCGGCAGCATGGCGCGCGTAACGCTGCCCGCGCTACCCGGCAAGACCTTCGAGGCCCGCGTGCGCGAGGTGTCGCCTAGCGCTGATCCGCAAAGCCGCACCTGGCGCGTCAAGCTCACCCTGAACGCGCCCAGCCCTGCAGTGCGCCTCGGCATGACGGCCACCGTTGCGTTCGATGTCGTCGGTGACGCGTCGGGCGCACAGCCGTTCACTGTGCCGGTGACGGCGCTCTTTCATCAGGGCGAGAAACCTGCTGTCTGGGTGGTGCGTACCGGCACCGACACACTCGAGCTGCGTCCTGTGACGGTGCAGCGATACGACGAGCGCACGGTCTCCATCGCATCGGGCCTCCGCGACGGCGACCGCGTCGTGGTGCAGGGCGTACACGCCGTTAGCACGGGCCAGCACGTGCAGGTGGTGGCGCCCCTGCATGGGGAGGATTTCCCGTCATGAACTCCCGTGACCAAGAACCGGTGCGCGAGAGCGCGCCTGTCCCGTCTTCCGGTGCAGACAAATCTGGCGAAGGCAGCTTCAATCTTTCCGCCTGGGCGCTGCGTCATCAGCAGCTCGTGATCTTTCTGATCGGGCTCGCCACGCTTTTCGGCGTGATCGGCTATACGAAACTCGCGCAGTCGGAGGATCCGCCGTTCACCTTCCGCACGATGGTGATCAAGACTTATTGGCCTGGTGCGAGTGCGCGCGAGGTGCAGGAACAGATCACGGACCGGATCGGCCGCCAGCTACAGGCCGCGCCGAACATCGACAACATCAAGAGCTACTCGCGGCCTGGCGAGTCGATGATCTTCTTCGCCATGAAGGACTCCGCGCCCGTCAAGGAAGTGCCGGACACCTGGTATCAGGTGCGCAAGAAGGTCGGCGACATTGCCGCGACGCTGCCGAAGGGAACCGTCGGCCCGTTTTTCAACGACGAATTCGGTGACGTCTACACCAACATCTATGCGCTTGAAGGCGACGGCTTTTCGCCGGCGCAACTGCACGACTACGCTGACAAGCTGCGCACAGTCCTGCTGCGCGTACCCGGTGTGGCGAAGGTCGACTATTTTGGCGACCCCGATCAGCACATCTTCGTCGAGATATCGAATGCGCAGCTCACGCGGCTTTCGATCACGCCGCAACAGCTCGCGCAGGCGATCGACGCACAGAATGCCGTGGCGCCAGTCGGCACCATCACGACCGCGGACGACCGCGTGTTCGTGCGGCCGAGCGGCGCGCTCAAGGATGTGCAGGCGCTCTCCGACATGCTGATCACCATCAACAAGCGCACGTTCCGGCTGGGCGACATCGCGAAGATCACACGCGGTTATGACGACCCGCCGGCGACCCAGATGCGCGTCGGCGGCCAGGCGGTGCTCGGCATCGGCGTGACGATGCAAAAGGGCGGCGACGTGATCGACCTCGGCAAGGCGCTCGACGCAAAAGCCGCCGAACTGCAGGCCACGCTGCCGGCGGGTCTGAAACTCGCGGCGGTTTCGAGCATGCCGCACGCGGTCAAGCACTCGGTGGATGAGTTCGTGAGATCGGTTGGCGAAGCGGTGGCGATCGTGCTGGTCGTGAGCCTCGTCTCGCTCGGCTTGCGCACCGGTATGGTCGTCGTGATCACGATTCCGATCGTGCTGGCGGTGACGGCGCTTTGCATGCACATGTTCAATATCGGGTTGGACAAGGTTTCGCTCGGTACGCTCGTGCTCGCGCTAGGCCTGCTCGTCGACGACGCGATCATCGCCGTCGAAATGATGGCGGTGAAGCTGGAGCAAGGCTGGAGCCGGGCGCGCTCGGCAGCGTTCGCGTATACCAGCACGGCATTTCCGATGCTCACAGGCACGCTCGTCACCGTATGCGGCTTCCTGCCGATTGCGCTCGCCAAATCGAGCACGGGCGAATACACGCGTTCGATCTTCGAAGTGTCGGCCATCGCGCTGATCGTTTCGTGGTTCGCGGCCGTCGTGCTGGTGCCGTTGCTGGGTTATCACCTGCTGCCGGAACGCAAGCCTGAACCCGGCGGTGCACACCATGATCCGCATGAAATCGGCAACACCGGCTTCTACCGGCACCTGTCGGGATGGGTTGCGTGGTGCGTCGAGCGTCGATGGGTCGTGCTCGGCGTCACCGTCGTGCTTTTCGCGATTTCCATGCTGGCCTTCACGCGCGTGCCGCAGCAGTTCTTCCCGAACTCGGAACGGCCGGAACTGCTGGTCGATCTGCGATTGCCGGAAGGCGCCTCGTTCGAGGCGACGCTGCGTGAAGCGAAGCGCCTGGAAAAGGTGCTCGACGGCAAAGCCGGGATCGACCACTTCGTCGACTTCGTCGGCACCGGCGCGCCGCGTTTTTACCTGACGCTCGACCAGCAGCTTCAACAGCCGAATTTCGCGCAGTTCGTGATTACCGCAAAAAGCGTGGAAAACCGCGAGGAACTGATGCGTTGGCTCGACGGCAAGCTCGAGAAGGATTTCTCCGGCGTGCGAGCGCGCGTCTCCCGGCTCGAGAATGGTCCGCCGGTCGGCTTCCCGATCAAATTCCGCGTGAGCGGCGACGATATCGCGACCGTCCGATCGATTGCGCAGACGGTGTCGGACAAGGTCCGCGCCGATCCCCGCACGCGCAACGTCCAGTTCGACTGGGACGAGCCGGCGGAGCGCTCGATCTCGTTCGAGATCGATCAGAACCGCGCGCGCCAGCTTGGTGTCACGTCGGAAGACGTGTCGAACTTCCTCGCGATGACGCTATCGGGCTACACGGTGACGCAGTACCGCGAGCGCGACAAGCTGATCAACGTCGATCTGCGTGCGCCCAAGAGCGAACGTGTCAATCCGGCGCAGCTCACGAGCCTCGCGATTCCGACGCCCAACGGCCCGGTGCCGCTCGGTTCGCTCGGCCACGTGCGCAATACGCTCGAGTACGGCGTCATCTGGCAACGCGACCGTCAGCCGACCATCACGGTGCAGGCGGACGTGCGCGGCGACGCGCAGGGCATCGACGTGACCCACGACATCGAACGTGCGCTCGCGGCGGAAACCGCCAGGCTGCCGGTCGGCTATCGCATTCAGGTGGGCGGCGCGGTCGAAGAAAGCGTGAAGGGCCAGACGTCGATCAATGCCGAAATGCCGTTGATGATCATCGCCGTGCTGCTGTTGCTGATGATCCAGCTCAAGAACTTCGCGCGGACCTTCATTGTCGTGCTGACGGCACCGCTCGGCCTGATTGGCGTCGTGGCCGCGCTGCTGCTGTTCGGCAAGCCCTTCGGCTTCGTCGCGTTGCTGGGCGTGATTGCCATGTTCGGCATCATCATGCGCAACTCCGTGATTCTGGTCGATCAGATCGATCAGGATATCGCGGCAGGGCAGCCGCGCTTCGACGCGATTATCGGCGCAACGATAAGGCGTTTCAGGCCGATCATGCTGACCGCCGCCGCCGCCGTCCTCGCGCTGATTCCGCTGCTGCGCTCGGGCTTCTTCGGTCCGATGGCGACCGCACTGATGGGCGGTATCACGATCGCCACGGTACTGACCGTGTTCTTCCTGCCCGCGCTGTACGCGGCGTGCTTCAGGGTCCGGCACGACGAGCGCGGAATGCAACCGGTCGTCGCCGAGCATTCGGAGGTTTGATGATGAGCTTCGACTACAAGACATCCGTGATGGCCGTGGCTGTGGCCATCGCACTGACGGCCTGCACGTTCGGCCCGAACGGCGCACCCCCGGCGATGCCTTCGCCTGCGCACTACGGTGCCGAGGCACAGCCGGCGAAGACCGTCGCAGCGGGCGGCGTGGCGCAGCAGTTCGATATCGGCGCAGTGGGCGTTCCGCAATGGTGGCAGCTTT
>NZ_VZQN01000036.1:0-86273 GCF_014397645.1 Paraburkholderia sp. 31.1 | reverse complement strand
CCGCGAGAAGGGCCGCTCGCTGCGTCATGCTCCTTGCGAATACGTCGAGTATTCGCGGCGTCGCAATCCTTGCGAGCGGCCCTTCTCGCGGCAACGCACGTGCGTTCCATATGTAAACAGACCCTAGTGTACGCCGCCGCTCTTGCGCACACGGGTGCGCTGCATCAATCGCGCGTCGGCAAGACGGGTCGCGCGGGGGGTCCATCCGTCGTTGCCCATGAACTCACGCTCCGCGCAAATCCGGGCCGCTTGCGCAAGTATGGGAAAATGCGCCCTCAGTCTGATTGATCCAAATGCCCTCCCCGTCATGCAACCTGTATTTGACCGCGCGTTCGCGGCGCATCGTGACGGCCGCCTCGACGACGCCGAACGCGGCTACCGCGCCACGCTCGACCACGACCCCAGCCACGTCGACGCGCTGCATCTGCTCGGCGTGCTGCGCCACCAGCAGGGCCAGCACGCCGAAGCCGCGGCGCTGGTGCGGCGCGCGGTCGATCTGCGCCCCGAAGACGCGGCGCTGCAGCTGAACCTCGGCAATGCGCTGAAGGCGCTCGGCCAGATCGACGCCGCGATCGAGCAGTTCCGCAACGCGCTGACGCTCGCGCCGAGCTTCCCGATGGCGCACTACAACCTCGGCAACGCGTACGCGTCGCAAGGCCGTCACGAAGACGCCGCCGATGCGTTCGAACGTTCGCTGCGCCTGCAGCCGAACGACGCGTCGTCGCACAACAATCTCGGCAACGCGCTGCACGCGCTCGGCCGTCACGCGGACGCGATCGCGTCGTTCCGGCGCGCGCTCGAGCTGCGCCCCGGTCACGCGGGCGCGCTGAACAACATGGGCATGTCGCTGAACGCGCTCGATCGACCGAACGAGGCGGTGCCCTGCTTCGAGGCCGCGCTCGCCGCCGAGCCGCGCTTCGTCGCCGCGCACTTCAATCTCGCGAATACGTTCGATGCGACCGGCCGCCATGCGCGGGCAGTCGCATCATTTGAAGCGGCGCTGCGTCTGCAGCCGAACCTGCCGCCGGCGATCTATGGCATGGGCAACGCGCTCGCGGCGCTCGGCCGTGCCGAACAGGCGCTGCCGTATCTGGAGCGCGCGGTCGGGCTCGATCCGCAATTCGCGCTCGCGTGGCTTGCGCTCGGCACCGCGCACCAGGCGCTCGGCGCGCACGCGGCCGCGGTGCGCGCGCTCGATCAGGCGTTGCGGCTGCGCCCGGATCTCGCGTCCGCGCATATGAACCGTGCGCTCGCGTGGCTCGCGATGCGCGACTTCGAGCGCGGGCTGCCCGAATACGAATGGCGCTTGCAAACCGTCGCGCAACCGGTGATCCAGACGTTGCCGCGCTGGCACGGCGAGTCGATCGAAAAATACACGCTGCTGATCCATGCCGAACAGGGTTTCGGCGACACGCTGCAGTTCGTGCGCTTCGTACCGCTCGCAGCGCAACGCGCCGCGCGCGTCGTGCTCGAAGTGCAGCCGCAGTTGGTGCCGCTCTTCGCGCCCGTCGCGAAGACGTGGCGCGTCTCGCTGATCGCGCAGGGCCAGCCGCGCCCCGCCGCCGATCTGCAGATTCCGCTCTTGAGCCTGCCGCTAGCGCTCGGCACGCGCTACGACACGATTGACGCGCGCACGCCCTATTTGAGCGTGCCGCCGGCCTATGGCCGCAAATGGCGCGGCTCGCTCGGCGGTCAGGCGAAGCGCAAGATCGGGCTCGCATGGTCGGGGCGCATCCAGCGCAACGAAACCCGCACGATGCCGCTCGCCGCGCTGGAGCCGCTGTTCGCACTGAATGGCATCGACTGGATCGTGTTGCAGCCCGATCTGTCCGAGGACGACCGCGCGGCGCTCGACGCGCATCCGCGCGCGGCCGCGATCCATCGCTTCGACCACCGCATCGGCGACTTCGCGGATACCGCGGCGATCGTCGAGCGGCTCGACGCGGTGGTGTCGATCGACACGTCGATCGCGCACCTCGCAGGCGCGCTGCGCAAGCCGCTGTGGCTGATGCTGCCGTGCGCCGCCGACTGGCGCTGGTTCGACGGCGACACGCGCAGCCCGTGGTATCCCGGCGCGACGCTCGTGCGTCAGCCGCGGCCGGGCGCGTGGGATGAAGTCGTCGAGGTGGTCGCTAACGAATTGCGGCACGGGTAGCCACAGACCACGCGCCGCAAACAAAAGACCCCGCTTTCGCGGGGTCTTTTGTTTTCAGAACACGAAGTGAACCGTCAGGCCGCCCGATATTGATTGCGCGCCTCCGGCGTGCGATACAGGAACAGCGTCGCGAGCAGACCGCAGATCGCCGCCACACCGAGGACCAGACCCGGCGCCGCCTTGTTGCTGGTCACGTGGATCAGCAGCGTGGCGATGGCCGGCGTGAAGCCGCCGATCGTCGTCGCGAGACTGTACGCGAGCGAGAAGCCAGCGGTTCGCACTTCGACCGGCATCACTTCGGTCAGCGCGACGACCATCGCGCCGTTGTAGCAGCCGTACAGGAACGACAACCACAGCTGCACGGCGAGCAGACGCGCGAACGACGGTTCGGCGACGAGCCATTGCAGCGCCGGATACGCGGTGAGGATCGTCAGGATCGTGAACGCGAGCAGCACCGGACGGCGGCCGATGCGGTCCGACAACGCGCCGGACAACGGCAGCCAGATCAGATTCGAGATACCGACGCAGACGGTGACGACGAGCGCGTCGATCGCCGACAGCTTCAGCACTTCCCTGCCGAAGGTCGGCGTGTAAGCGGTGATCATGTAGAACGACACGGTCGTCATGACGACCATGCCCATGCCGCCCAGCACGATCGGGTAGTTCGCGAGCATCGACTTCAGGATCTCGCCCACGCTCGGACGATGCTTGCGCGCCGTGAACTCCTCGGTTTCCTGCAGCGAGCGGCGGATGATGAACAGGAACGGCACGATCAGACAGCCGATCAGGAACGGCACGCGCCAGCCCCACGCGAACATCTGCTCGGCGGGCAGAATCTTGTTGAGCCCCACGCCGATCAGCGCGGCGAATACCACCGCGACCTGCTGGCTGCCCGACTGCCACGAGCAATAGAAGCCCTTGTTGCCCTTCGTCGCGATCTCCGACAGATACACCGACACGCCGCCGAGCTCAGCGCCGGCGGAGAAGCCTTGCAGCAGCCGGCCGAGCAGCACCAGCACGGGCGCCACGAGCCCGATGGTCGCGTAGCCCGGTATCGTCGCGACCGTCAGCGTGCCGAGCGCCATCAGGCTCAGTGTGAGGATCAGGCCTTTGCGACGGCCGTGATGGTCGATGTAGGCGCCGAGCACGATCGCGCCGAGCGGACGCATCAGGAAGCCCGCGCCGAACACGGACAGCGACAGCATCAGCGACGCGAAATCGCTACCGCCAGGAAAGTAGGTCTTGGCGATCGCGGAAGCGTAGTAGCCATAGACCATGAAGTCGTACATTTCAAGAAAGTTGCCGCTGACAACGCGGAACACTGTCTTGACCTTGGATTCTTCGGTGGTGGAAGCGGCGTGGGTCGCTGTAGACATGACACTCTCGGATAGGCCCGCCGCCCTGTCGGACGGATCGACGCGGACGGTGACGAGCGGGCAGTTGAAACGATCCACTGCTTGGCAAGCGGATGCTGCAGGCGAACGCACAGGTATAAGCAAGTGCGCCCGGGGGCGCCGCATTTTGCTGCTCACGGCGCTCATTCGATATGAGGGTAAACGCTGAGCTCGATGTCGGGCCGATGCCACGTAATGTTACTGCTGATAGGGTCGACGCGAGACGCATACAATTTGCTTACGCGCGACACCCGCGGGCAGCCGTAGACTGTCCGCGCGAGGCCATTCAGTCGATTACGCCGATGCGAACCACCCCTGCTCTTTCCCTGCGCCCCGCCACGCTCGAGGACGCCGCGCTGATTGCGTCGATCCACAGCGCCAGTTGGCAGGCGACCTATCGCGGTCTGTTGCCCGACGCGTTCCTCGACGGCGAAATCACGCGCGAACGCGCCGCCTATTGGGAAGCACGTCTCGGCGCGCCGGGCGGCGAGCGCCGCATCGTGCTGATCGCCGAGCTGGCCGGCGAGCCGGCCGGCTTCGTGTGCGTCGAGCGCCAGCCCGAGTCCGCGTGGGGCGTGCTGCTCGACAACCTGCATGCGCTGCCCGGTTATCAGGGCATCGGCGTCGGCAAAACACTGATGCACGCAGCCGCAGACTGGACGCGCGCGCAAGGCGAGGCACAGCTGTATCTGTACGTGCTCGAGGGCAATACGGCGGCGATCGGCTTTTACGAGCGACACGGCTGGCAGTTGGTCGGCGCGGAGCCCGATCAGATGGGCGGCGTGGATATCACCGCATTGCGCTACGTGTACCGGTTGAAGGCTTGAACGCCGTGGTTGAGTGTGCGTGAAGCGCGTGGCGTCGCGGGGACGGCGCGCGCCGGCGGTATTCCTGTTTTCGGAGTCGTCTGAACGGTGGACGACGTAGTTTCGAGGCATGATTTTCTGTTGCCGATGGCTTCGTCGGCCCCGTACAGATTCCGTCACTGCCGCACCGGTGTGACTGTCCGAGACACCGGAAGAAACCGATGACCAGCACGCCGCTCATCCTGATCGAAGGCGCATTCGCGCTTCCCCCTCTCCGTGCGCTCGACCAGTTGCCCGAACCGTTCGGCCGCGACTGGGCGTTGCTGTCCGGCGCTCAGCGCTGGCGAACCGGGCTCGATTCGCTGTATGCCGCGCTGCTGCGCACCGTGTGCGTCAGAGATCAGCAGTTGCTGTCGTATGGGCAGTGGGTGTCGATCGACGGCGTGCTGACCGGCGTGCTGACCGACATGAAGCGGCCGGCAGAGACGCCCGTCGCGAACGCCATGCAGCCTGCCGGGGAACCGTCGAATACCGCGACGGCGGCGCATCCCGCTATGCAACGGAAGGTGCCTCAGGGTCCAATGCGAATCGCGCTCAAGACCCGCTCGCCGCGAATCGCGCAGCGGCGCACTGTGCGGCATCGGCGAACGGTCGCGGCGAGTGCCGGCGTAATCGGCTGCGTCGCGGTGCTGGCGTGGTGGATCGTCGATCAGCCTCCGGCGCCGCGGCATATGGCCTCCGACATGCTGAAATCGGCGCAAGCTCTGATGCCCCGTCGTGATGCGCCGGCGCCGGTAGAAAAGCGTCGTGCGCAGCATCTGGTTGCGAGTCCCGAGGCACCGGTGATCGCGGAGGCCGTCACACCGGCTCCTGTGCTTCCGCCATTACCTGTCGACATGGCCGCCACCGCACCCGCGCGCATCGTGGCTTTGCCTCAGGGCACCGCCACGCGACATGCGCCCACGCCGCGTGACGCGATTCGCTCATCGCCTGCGCGTCGTGCGCTTCGCGTGCAAACGCATCCGCTTCCGGTAAATCGGCATGCCGCGAATGACCCATCGCATGAAGCGCGCGTTCGTACCCGGTTCGGCGAAGACGGATACGCTGATGTAACGACGTTCGCCATGATGTCTTTGCGCGACGTCGCGCCGCTGCCGCGCTCCACCGTGTCGAACAATCTGCCGGCAAATAGCACCGAGTGGATGAACCACATATCGCAGCGTCGCGTCACCGAAATCCCGGAACAATTCGCACAATGAGCGCTGCCGTTACTTCGACGCAGGCAAACCCGCTTCCGTCTGCTGCTGCAAGCGCGTGACCGCGCTCTGAAGCTGACGCAATTGCGCCTGCGCGTTGTCGCGCTCCGCGCGCAGCGCGAGCGCCTCGTCGCGCGTCTGCCGCTGCCGGTCGTCGACCTTCGCCTGCTGCGTGCGGGCGACGTCGAGATCGGTCTGCAGCCGTTGCGCCTGCTGCTGCGATATCGCGATGCTGCCCTGCAGATACGCATTCTGCGCCTGCAACCGCGTGCGATGAATCTCGACGTCCGCGAGTTGCTGCGTCTGCTGCGCGAAACCGGCGTAGATCGCTTCCGCGCGCTCTGCCGAATCGCTCCTGATCACGCGCCAGAAATGCTTGTTCTGAAACAACGCGACGTAGTACGTCATCCGCGGCGGATGGAAGAACAGGCTCGCACCGTAGCTGCCGTTGTAGGTCGTGCGCAGTTCGCTGAGGTTCGCGTCGTGGATCAACTGGATCAAATCGGCGACGTCGCCGCGCGCGGCGGCGGGCGTATTCGCGGACACCTCGGGCTCAGCGACGGACTGGGGGCCAGCCTCTCGCGGCGCCAACTCCCCTGGAGCCGGCCGCGTGCCCGCCAGCGGCGCGCTCACGCTGTCCTGCTGTGCCACTGCAACACCCGTATGCCACAACGCATAGACACCGGCGAGCAACATAGCGCGCCGGATAACCAAGGAGTACTTCATATGCCTGCTCCACGCCGATCGAGAATGACGTTGGATTATCGCGCGGATTTATCGCGACGCGAAGCTCGTGGGCACTGTATAGACACGCTCGAAATCGAGATAGACGGTTGGTGCAGCAAATCACTCCATCCAAAATCACAGTCGCAAAATAAAGACGCCACCCAGCTCGCACTCCTGATTATTTCGAGAGAAGAAAACGCCCTGCCACATAACGTGACAGTGCGTCAGATGGATGGAATGTCTCCGTCGGGCTGAAGAAAACAGCGAAAGCGCGGGACCGATGCGCAACCACGCCGCGGACTCAACCTCAACCTCGACCGCGCACGCCGCGCCAACGCAAACCCGCCATGCTTAAAACCGCGTCTCCCGCGCGACCCGCAGGAACGTATCGAGCAACGGCGTGCAATCGAGCAGCTCCGGGCCGCCCGCGCGATGAAACTCCGGGTGCCACTGCACGCCCATCACGAACGGCGCGCGCCGGTAGCGCACGGCCTCGATGATGCCGTCCGACGCCGACACCGCCTCGATATTGAGATCGCGGCCCAGCGTCTTTACCGCCTGATGGTGGATCGAGTTGACGATCGCGTCGTGCCGTCCGGGGAACATGTTCAGCAGCGTCGAGCCATCCGGAAAATGCACGCCGTGCCGGTGCTGATCGTAGTTTTCGTTGACGTGGGCGTTCGCGGTGGGCACTTCGGTCGCGATGTCCTGATATAGCGTGCCGCCGAACGCGACATTGATCAGCTGACAGCCGCGGCACACGCCGAGCACCGGCTTGCCCGATTCGACGAACTCGTGCAGCAGCTCGAGCTCGTACATGTCGCGCACGCGGTCACCGGGCCATTCGTGGCTGGTCGCCGATTCCGCATACGTCTGCGGCGACACGTCGGCGCCGCCTTGCAGCAGCAGGCCATCGAGATGCTTCGCATAGTCGCGCAGACGGATGTTGCTCGGGTGCAGCATGCCCTGATGACCAACGGTCGGGATCATGAACACCAGCACGTCGCGCGACATCACCCAGTGCGCGACCGACTCCTCCAGATACTGCAGCGTCTTGCCGCGCAAGCCCTTCGCGCCCGGTTCCGGATGGAAGATGCGCGCCGACACGCCGATGCGCAGCGTGCGCTGCGTGATCCGCTGCCCCGCGCGATCGAACAGCTGCCGCGCGCGCGCCGCGATGATGCGGCCGAACACGCTCCACGCGGAGTCGCTCTGCTTCAGATAACGCGGTGGCGACGGCGGCAGCGCGTTGGGTGGCGGCGGGTTCGTGGCGCTGAAATCGGGTGCCGCGCCGAAACCGGGCGGCGGCGAGCCGGGCGCGCGCGCCGCGGGTGCGGCGGCTGCCTCGGTGGCGATTTCGTCTTCGGTGGCGAGGTCCGCGGCGCTAATGCCGCCCGCGTGCGGCTCGCCGGCGGCCGCCGTCGGTTTGACGACTGGCTCGGGTTTCACCATGGTCGCGCCGCCGGCGTACGTACCAGCGCGCCGCGCTTCGCGCTCGTGCACCTTGGCTTCCTGCCGCGCGGTCGATTCGGCGGCGGCGCTGCGCGCCTCGGCCGCGTCGCGCAGCCGCGCCGTGCGCGGATCTTCGGGCGTGACCGACGATGCGCTGAGCGGATCGTCGGTCGACGACCTCGCGGTCGCCTCCTCGGCCGCCGGGCTCGTGTCTTTGGCGACCGACTGGGTGGCATCTTCATGCGAGGGAGGAAGCGAGGCGGCCGGTTCGGCCGGCGCGCTGCTCGGCGCGGGGGAGGCCGGCTGCGGACTGCCGGTCGTGCCGGCGTTTTCGGGTTTGTTTTCGCTCATGACTGTCGGACGGGCGCCTTACACGCGAACGAATGAATATGCCCTGATTATCCGTCAGTGCTGCAGGCCCCGCAAACCCGCACACAATTGCTCACATTGTTGCGAAGCGTTACACCGACCCCGATGAGTCAAGGATCCGGCCGCTCTTCGAAGGTTTCCCGCAACGCGATCTGCATCGACGCATGAATCTTCACGCACCAGCGCCACACGAGCGCGAGCAGCAGCGCGGCGCACACGAGCACCGCGACGAGCAGGCCAGTCGGCGGCAGGATGCTGCCCGACAGCGCCGCCACCAGCAGAAACACGCCGATCATCGACACGATCGGCACGAGATCGGCGATCGCGTGACGCAGCGCGCTCGTGAAGCGTCCCGCGGTGGTCGGCTGCACGCCGACTTCGGCGAGCAGCAGCGCGAGCGACTTGGTCTTGCGATACACGGCCACGAGAAACGGCAGCGAAACGACGAGCGCGACGCTCCACTGCACGACGCGTTGCAGCGGCTCGTCGTCGAGCCAGTGCGCGAGCAGCCGGCCGCTATGCGGCGCGCTATACGACACGGCCAGGAAAATGGCCGCGACGAGCGCGAGATTCACCGCGATCTGCAATACGATCCGCCGCGTCATGCCGATGAGCGTCGGCTCGCCGCGCGCCGTGATCAAACTGCGCAGCCATTGCCCGTACATGCCGAATACGTTGGACAACGTCGCGGGCATCGCCTGCCCGATGCGGCGCGTGAGCGGATCGGCGACGCGGATCAGATATGGCGTCGTCAGCGTCGTCAATGCCGACACGGCGACCGCGATCGGATACAGAAACCCGCTCGTCACCTTCAACGTCAGACCGAGCGTCGCGATGATGAACGAGAACTCGCCGATCTGCGACACGGTCATGCCGACGCGCATCGAGGTGCGCGCGTCCTGCCCCGACAGAAACGTGCCGAGCCCGCACGACACGATCTTGCCGACGATCACCGCGAGCGTGATCACGGCGATCGGCCACCCGTAGTCGAGCATCACGGCCGGGTTCAGCATCAGTCCGATCGTCACGAAGAAGATCGCGGAAAACGCGTCGCGCAGCGGCGCGATCAGATGCTCGATCCGATGCAGATGACGCGACTCGGCCATGATCGCGCCGATCAGGAACGCGCCGAGCGCGATGCTGTAATCGAGCTTGACGACCAGCAGACAGAAGCCGAAGCAGAAGCCGAGCACGGACACGAGCATCATCTCGTCGCTGCCCGTGCGCGCGACGTAGTTCAGCGCGCGCGGCACGAGCAGCACGCCGACCAGCAGCGACACCGTCACGAACAGCAGCAGCTTGCCGAGGGTGACGGCCGCGAGCCCGGCCGACAGCTGCCCGGTCTGCGCGATGCCGGTCAGCAGCACGAGCATCGCGATACCGAGAATGTCCTCGACGATCAGAATGCCGAACACGAGCTGCGCGAAGCTTTCGCGTTTGAGTCCGAGATCGGACAGCGCCTTCACGATGATCGTCGTGGACGAGATCGCGAGGATAGCGCCGAGGAACAGCGAGTCCATCGGCGTCCAGCCGAACGCGCTGCCGATCTCGTAGCCGATCCACAGCATCAGCACGATTTCGGACAGCGCGGCGACGATCGCCGTCGCGCCGACCTCGAACAGCTTGCGCAGGCTGAATTCGAGGCCCAGCGAAAACATCAGGAACACGACGCCCAGCTCGCCGAGCGTCTGGATCGTCTGTTCGTCGTGGATCAATTGGAACGGCGGCGTGTACGGTCCGATGATCACGCCGGCCGCGATATAGCCGAGCACCACCGGCTGCTTCAGCCGATGGAACAGCACGGTGACGACGCCGGCCAGCGCCATCACGACGGCCAGATCCTGGATGAAGCCGATGCCATGGTGCATGAGCGCTTTCCTTACAAACAGTAATCTCAGAAAGCGCAGTGTAGCAAACGAACCGACCATCTTTTTGGCGAATTCGCGCGCCGCGCCGCGCCGCCAGTAGCAGGCCGCTCGGCCGCAAAACCTTGCTCTACAATGCGGACGGACCTTTCCCTTTGGCTCCGCACTGCCTCGCTCATGCGCCCGCGCTGCGCTCAACCGGATTTCTACCGACATCATGGCCACTGAATTCGCCCCCTTCCCTCCGCTTGCCCAGCTTGCCGCCGATCTCGCCGCCGGCCGCACGACGAGCCGCGCGCTCGTCGAAACCGCGCTGGACCGGATCGCCGATCCGGCTGGCCAGGGCGCCGCCGTCTTCATGCACGTCGACACCGACGCCGCGCGCGCCGCCGCCGACGCGCACGACCGCCTGCGCGCGGCCGGCACCGTGCTGTCGCCGCTCGCCGGGATTCCGGTGTCGGTCAAGGACCTGTTCGACATCGAAGGCCAGCCGACCCGCGCGGGCTCCGTCGTGCTCGCCGACGCGCCCGCCGCGAAGGCCGACGCGGTCGCGGTCGCACGTCTGAAGCGGGCCGGCGCCGTGATCGTCGGGCGGACCAACATGAGCGAGTTCGCGTTTTCCGGACTCGGCCTGAATCCGCACTACGGCCATCCGCTGTCGCCGTACCGGCGCGGCGTGAAGGGCGACGAGCGGATTTCGGGCGGCTCGTCGTCGGGCGCGGCCGCATCGGTCGCCGACGGCATGGCCGCGGTCGCGCTCGGCACCGACACCGGCGGCTCGATCCGCATCCCGGCCGCCTTGTGCGGGCTGACCGGCTTCAAGCCGACCGCCGCGCGCATCCCGAAGCAGGGCGGCGTGCCTCTGTCGTCGACGCTCGATTCGTTCGGGCCGATCGGCGTGTCGGTCGCATGCTGCGCGCTGGTCGACCGGATGCTCGCCGGGCTCGAGCCGCGCATCCCGGCCGCGCGGCCGCTCGAAGGCGTGCGCCTCGGCGTGCTGACCAATTTCGTGACCGACGGCGTCGAGCCCGAAGTCGCGCGCGCGATCGATACCGCGCTCAAGCATCTGGAGGCGGCCGGCGCGATCGTCAGCGAGGTGCGCTTCGCGCCGCTCGACCGGCTGCCGGAGATCAACCGCTTCGGCTTTTCGTCGATCGAGGCGTATGCGTGGCATCGTCCGCTGCTCGACAAGCATCGCGAGCAGTACGATCCGCGCGTGCTCGCGCGCATCATGAAGGGGCAGCCGGCCAGCGCGGTCGATTATCTGGACCTCGTCGCCGAGCGCGACGCGATGCTCGACGAAGCCGCGCGCACGCTGTGGCAGCGTTTCGACGCGCTCGTCGCGCCGACCGTGCCGGTCGTGCCGCCGCGCCTCGCCGACCTGCTCAACGACGACGACGCGTTCGGCCGCACCAATGCGCTGATCCTGCGCAATCCGAGCGCGTTCAACTTCCTCGATAGCTGCGCGCTGTCGCTGCCGTGCCATCTGCGCGGCGACGCGCCGGTCGGCCTGATGCTGGCGGGCGCACCGCACGCCGACGACGCGTTGCTCGCGATCGGCCGCGCGGCCGAGGCAGTGCTGAAAGCGATCCGGTAAAGCGCGCCGGGGTTGGCCGCCCGGCGCGGTCGCCGCCGCGCCAATGTTCAGGCAATAAGTGGCGCGGCCGGGGTTCGCGCTAGAATCGCGGGCACCCGCCCTTTCGTCTCCAGACCAATCGATGATCCATGACTAACGACTCCGCAATGCTGCGCCGCGAGCGCACCCTGCTGGTTCTGCTCGGCCTGATCTGCCTCGCCCTCGTGGGCGGTGCGTTGTATCTGCAGTTCGGCCTGCGCGAAGACCCGTGCCCGCTGTGCATCATCCAGCGCTATTTCTTCCTGCTGATCGCGATCTTCGCGTTCCTCGGCGCGAGCTTCAGGCACTGGCGCGGCGTGCGCCTGCTCGAAGTGATGGCGGCGCTGTCGGCGCTCGCCGGCATCGCGACCGCGGCGCGCCATGTGTACATCCAGGCGAATCCTGGCTTCAGCTGCGGCTTCGACGCACTGCAACCGGTGGTCGACAGCCTGCCCCCCGCGCACTGGCTGCCAAGCGTGTTCAAGGTTGCGGGCCTCTGCGAAACCGCCTATCCGCCGATTCTCGGGCTGACGCTGCCGATGTGGTCGGGCGTCGCGTTTATCGTCGCGTTCGTCGCGCTGGTGCTGAGCCTCGTGCGCAATCGCCGTCGGGTGGCCTGACGGCGGTGAAACCTGGTCGAGCGAGCTTCGAACGCCGTCTGAAGCGCCGAACTCGCCGCCAGGGCGCTTACCGATTCGCATCGCCAATGACGCCGGACTTCGTGTTGCCCATGCCGGGCACCGAAGTCCGGCGTTTTTTCTGCCCGACGTTCTCGCCTCGGCGCGAATCGTACCCGGATCATGACCGCCGCCGCATGAGCTTCATGCGACACGGGAAATATTTTCGGGCCGGGGTAGTGCTATCTTCGGGTATGGATGGCGATCTACGTGCGCGAGGCCGGCTTTTTGCGACCCCATGCGTAACGCGCGCCCGGTCCGCACTGTCTTCCGATTCGCCATGACAACGCAAACCATCCGCTTCTACCATCAGGGGTCCGTCCGCGAGGTCGCGGGCGTGCCGGCGACGCGCACCGTGCTGCAGCACCTGCGCGAGGACTTGCGCTGCACCGGCACCAAGGAAGGCTGCGCGGAAGGCGACTGCGGCGCATGCACGGTCGTGATCGGCGAACTCGATGCGCGCGGCGACCTCACGTTGAAGGCGGTCAACGCCTGCATCCAGTTCCTGCCGACACTCGACGGCCGCGCCCTCTTCACCGTCGAAGACCTGCGCGCCGCGAACGGCGCGCTGCATCCGGTGCAGCAGGCGCTGGTCGACTGCCACGGTTCGCAATGCGGCTTCTGCACACCCGGCTTCGTCATGTCGATGTGGGCGCTCTACGAGAACCAGCCCGTCAGCGCCGGCCTGCCGACCCGCGATGAAATCGACGCCGCGCTGTCCGGCAATCTGTGCCGCTGCACGGGCTACCGGCCGATCATCGACGCCGCGCAGAAGATGTTCGACTACGCGCAGCATCCGCGCGTCGCGCTCGACCGCGAGGCCATCGCGACCACGCTGCGCACGCTGCAACGCGAAGACACGTTCGAATACAGCGCGCCCGGCACCCGCGGCGCCGCCTTCGGCTCGCCCACCTTCCACGCCCCGCTCACGCTCGACGCGTTCGCGACCCTGCGCGCGCAGCACCCGGACGCGCGCATCGTCGCGGGCAGCACCGACGTCGGCTTGTGGGTCACCAAGCAGTTCCGTGATCTCGGCGATCTGCTGTACACCGGCAACGTCGCGGAACTGAAGACGATCGCGGGCGACGCGCAAACGCTGACCATCGGTGCGGCGGTCACGCTCGAGGACGCGTACGCGGCGCTCACCGCCGACTACCCTGAACTCGCCGAACTATGGACGCGCTTCGCATCGCTGCCGATCCGCAATGCGGGCACGCTCGGCGGCAACGTCGCGAACGGCTCGCCGATCGGCGATTCGATGCCGGCACTGCTCGCGCTCGGCGCCGACGTCGAGTTGCGCCGCGATCGCACGACCCGCACCGTGCCGCTCGACGCGTTCTACCTCGGCTATCAGAAGACCGCGCTCGCGGAAGGCGAATTCGTCAGCGCGCTGCGCGTGCCTCGCCCGGCTGGCGCGCTGCGGTTTCGCACCTACAAGGTGGCGAAGCGTTACGACCAGGACATCTCGGCGGTGTGCGCGGCGTTTGCGCTGCACGTCGCGGAAGATGGCACGATCCGCGCGGCGCGGGTCGCGTTCGGCGGCATGGCGGCGACGCCGAAGCGGGCCGCGCATGCCGAAGCCGCGCTCAACGGCGCGGCGTGGAACGAACCGACGGCCCGTCGCGCGATGGACGCGCTCGCCGCCGACTACCAGCCGCTCACCGACATGCGCGCGTCGAGCGCGTATCGGCTGAGGGTCGCGCGCAACCTGCTGTGGCGCTTCTACCTCGAAACGCGCGACGACGCGCCGCTCGCGCTCTGCGACGTGAACGCGTTCGCGTTCGAGGCCAACGCAATCGTCGTGAAGGAGTCGCCGTGATGAACCGGACCGATGCCTTTATCGAACCCGCGGGCGCGCGTGCCGATCAACGCGAGGACGCGTCGATCGGCGTACCGCTGCCGCACGAATCCGCCGCGCTGCACGTGAGCGGCGAAGCGACCTACACGGACGACATCGCCGAGCTGCACGGCACGCTGCACGCGGCGCTCGGCCTGTCGCGCCATGCGCATGCGCGCATCGTGTCGATGGATCTCGACGCAGTGAGAAACGCGCCCGGCGTGATCGCGGTGCTGAGTGCCGACGATATCCCCGGCGAAAACAATTGCGGCCCGGTGCTGCACGACGATCCGATCCTCGCCGACGGCGAAGTGCTCTATCTGGGCCAGCCGGTCTTCGCGGTGATCGCCGAGAGCCACGAACTCGCACGTCGCGCCGCCGCGCTCGCGAAAAGCGACGACGTGATCCGCTACGAGCCGCTCGACGCGATCCTCACCGTCGCCGATGCGAAAGCCGCGAAGCAGTTCGTGCTGCCGCCACTGCATCTGCGGCGCGGCGACCCCGACGCGAAGATCGCCGCCGCGCCGCATCGACTGGCCGGCAGGTTCGAGGTCGGCGGCCAGGAGCAGTTCTATCTCGAAGGCCAGATCGCCTATGCGGTGCCGAAGGAAATGGACGGCATGCTCGTCTACAGCTCGACGCAGCATCCGAGCGAGATGCAGCAGGTCGTCGCGCACATGCTCGATTGGCCCGCGCATAACGTCGTCTGCGAATGCCGGCGCATGGGCGGCGGCTTCGGCGGCAAGGAATCGCAATCGGCGCTGTTCGCGTGCGTGGCCGCGCTTGCGGCGCAACGCCTGCGTCGCCCGGTCAAGCTGCGCGCCGATCGCGACGACGACTTTCTGATCACCGGCAAGCGCCACGATGCGGTCTACGAGTACGAAGCGGGCTTTGACGAGCAAGGCCGCCTGCTTGGCGTGCGCGTCGAAATCGCATTGCGCGCCGGCTATTCCGCGGATCTGTCCGGCGCGGTCGCGACGCGCGCGGTGTGCCACGTCGACAACGCGTACTACCTGTCCGACGTCGATATCGTCGCGCTGTGCTGCAAGACCAATACGCAGTCGAACACCGCGTTTCGCGGCTTCGGCGGACCGCAAGGCGCGCTCGTGATGGAGGTGCTGCTCGACGGCATCGCGCGCGAGCTGCGGCTCGATCCGCTCGACGTGCGGCTCGCGAATTACTACGGCGTCGGCGAACGCGATACGACGCCGTACGGACAACGCGTCGAAGACAACATCATCGCGCCGCTGACCGACGCGCTGCTAGATTCGAGTGACTACCGCGCGCGTCGCGCGGCACTCGCCGAATTCAATGCGAAGAGTCCCGTGCTCAAACGCGGCCTCGCGTTTTCGCCGGTCAAGTTCGGCATCTCGTTCAACGTGCCGTTCCTGAATCAGGCCGGCGCGCTCGTGCACGTGTACAAGGACGGCTCCGTGCTCGTCAATCACGGCGGCACCGAGATGGGCCAGGGGCTCAACACGAAAGTCGCGCAGGTGGTCGCGAATCAGTTCGGCTTGCCGTTCGCGCGCGTCCGGGTGACCGCGACCGATACCTCGAAGATCGCCAACACGTCGGCCACCGCGGCCTCGACCGGCAGCGACCTGAACGGCATGGCCGCCGAAGCCGCCGCGCGGACGATCCGCGCGCGGCTCGCGGAACTCGCGGCGCGCCAGCTCGGTGGCGACGCCAACGACGTGCAGTTCGCGCGCGGCAGCGTGTCGGTGAACGGCGGCGCGCTGCCGTTCGAACAGCTCGTCAACGCCGCGTATCTCGCGCGCGTGCAGTTGTGGTCGGACGGTTTCTACGCGACGCCGAAAGTGCATTGGGATGCGAAGTCGCTGACCGGTCATCCGTTCTACTACTTCGCGTATGGTGCGGCGGTGTCGGAGGTCGTCGTCGATACGCTGACCGGCGAGTGGAAGCTCCTGCGCGCGGACTTGCTGCACGACGCGGGCCAGTCGATCAATCCGGCGATCGATCTCGGCCAGATCGAAGGCGGCTTCATTCAGGGCATGGGCTGGCTCACCACTGAAGAGCTATGGTGGAGCCGCGACGGCCGCCTGATGACGCACGCGCCGTCGACGTACAAGATTCCCGCGGTCAGCGACACGCCCGCCGCGTTCCACGTTCGGCTCTACGACAACAGCAACGCCGAGCCGACCGTGTTCCGCTCGAAGGCGGTCGGCGAGCCGCCGTTGCTGCTGCCGTTTTCGGTGTTTCTCGCGATTCGCGACGCGATCGCGGCCGCAGTGCCGGGCGCGCGACATGCTCCGCCGTTGCGCGCGCCGGCGACGCCCGAGGCGATACTCGATGCGCTGGACACGTTGAGTGCGATGAACGCGTCGCAGAACGCAGATCCGACCGAAGCCGCCGCGCACCCCGATAGCCCCGACACAAACACGCAACCCGCCGCGCAAACGCCCCACGCGGCCCCCCACGGAGAATCGCCGGATGCAAGCCTGGCTCACTGACCTGCAACATCTGCTCGCGCATGGCGACGCCGCCGTGCTGGTGACGGTCGCGCGCGTCGAAGGTTCGGCGCCGCGCGAAGCCGGCACGAAGATGATCGTCACGCGCGAGGCGGCCAGGCATACGATTGGCGGCGGCCACCTCGAATGGAAGGCGATCGAGACCGCGCGCCAGGTGCTGCGCGACGGCATGCGCGCGCCGCACATGCGGCGGCTCGAACGCTTCGCGCTGGGGCCGAGCCTCGGCCAGTGCTGCGGCGGCGCCGTGATCCTCGCGTTCGAGCGGCTCGACGTCGGCGATCTCGGCTGGCTCACGTCGCTCGCCAAGCGCCTCGCGGCGGGGCAATCGACGGTGCGCAGCGTATCATTCGGCCCCGCGCCGGATGCGGTGATGCTGTCCGAGCCCGAGCCCGGCATCGACGGCGCCGACTGTCTGCTGTGGGACGGCGCCGGTTTCGACGACAGCAGCGCGCTCCTGACCGAAACCATCGCGCCGGGCGAATTCGCCGTCGTGCTGTTCGGCGCCGGTCACGTCGGCGCGGCGCTCGTGCGCGTGCTGGCGACACTGCCTTGCACGGTGCGCTGGGTCGACGAGCGCGACGCGCAGTTTCCGTCGCTCGATGCGCTGCACGCGCCGAACGTGAGGATCGACGCGAACGACGCACCCGACGAGGCGATCGATCAGGCCACGCCGAACACGTACTTCGTCGTGATGACGCACAACCACGCGCGCGATCTCGAACTGGCCGAACGCATCCTGCGGCGCGGCGACTTCGCGTTCTTCGGCATGATCGGCTCGCATACCAAGCGCAAGCAGTTCGAGCATCGGCTCGCGGCTCGCGGCATCGATCCGGCGCGGATCGCGCGGATGAAATGTCCGCTCGGCGTCGACGGCATCGTCGACAAGTCGCCCGAGGTCATCGCGATCTCGGCGGCCGCGCAGGTGCTGCAGGCCGTCGAGGCGAACGCGGGTGCGCGCCACCCGACGCAGGCGGTTTGATACGCGGCCTGCGCCGCTCGTTACCCAACACACAATTCCAAACCACGATGAACCCGACAACCGCTACCCCTGTTTCCTCCGTTACGCTCGCCGACAAAACCGCGCGCGCACCGAAGGCCGAGCTGCATATCCACATCGAAGGCTCGCTCGAACCCGAGCTGATTTTCGCGCTCGCGCAACGCAACGGCGTGAAGCTCGCCTACGACTCGGTGGAAGCCTTGCGCGCCGCCTATGCGTTCACCGACCTGCAATCGTTCCTCGACATCTACTACGCGGGCGCGAGCGTGCTGCTGCACGAGCAGGACTTCTACGACATGACGATGGCCTACGTCGAGCGCTGTCTCGCCGACAACGTCGTGCATAGCGAAATCTTTTTCGACCCGCAGACGCATACCGAGCGCGGCGTGCGAATCGCGACCGTCGTGGCCGGCATCGAACGCGCGCTCGCCGACGCGGAGAAGCGCGGCATGTCGAGCAAGCTGATCCTGTGTTTCCTGCGCCATCTGTCCGAGGACGATGCGCTCGCCACCTTCGACGAAGCGCTGCCGCTGTTCGAGCAGTACGAGCATCGGCTGATCGGCGTCGGGCTCGATTCGTCGGAACGCGGCCATCCGCCGTCGAAGTTCGAGCGCGTGTTCGCGAAGGCGCGCGCGCTCGGTCTGAAGCTCGTCGCGCATGCGGGCGAGGAAGGCCCGCCGTCCTACATCTACGAGGCGCTCGACGTGCTGAAGGTCGACCGCGTCGATCACGGCGTGCGCAGCATCGAGGACCCCGCGCTCGTCACGCGTCTCGCCGATACGCGCGTCGCGCTGACCGTGTGCCCGCTGTCGAACCTGAAGCTGTGCGTGTTCGACGACCTGACCAGGCACACGCTGAAAGACCTGCTCGATCGCGGCGTCGCGGTGACCGTCAATTCCGACGATCCGGCCTATTTCGGCGGCTACGTGAACGCGAACTATCTGGCGACGATCGACGCGCTGAAGCTCGACGACGCCGAGGTCTACACGATCATCCGCAACGGCTTCGAGGCGTCGTTCGTGACGCCCGAGGAACGCGCGATGCTGATCGGTAAGCTCGACGCGTATTGGCGGCACTGAGTGGCGGCACTGAGTGGCGGCACTGAGCCGCGCGCCGACGGATTTCAACTGACAGGCCTCGACCGACGTCGGCGGCCGGCGGCTTCGCTTCGTTCGGGCAAACGGCAACGACCCGAACCGGGAAGCCGCTGCCGCTGCCTGCGCCGCCCAGCTTTCAACATTCGGAGACAGCTTTTCCATGACTGAATCGGCTCATACCGCGCAAGCGGCGGCGCAAGCGGCATTCCGCGCCCCTCTGCTGACCTTCAACGGCGATCCGGCGCACGCGCCGAACGCCGTGGTGTTCCACGAGGACGGTCTCCTGATCGTGGAAGACGGCCGCGTCGTCGCGGCGGACGCGTATGCGGCGCTCGCGTCGCGGCTCGCGCCCGGCACGCAGGTCGTGGAGCGGCGCGACAAGCTGATCGTGCCGGGCTTCATCGATACCCACATCCACTATCCGCAGACCGACATGATCGCGTCGCCGGCGCCGGGTCTGCTGCCGTGGCTCGACACGTACACGTTCCCAACCGAGCGCCGCTTCGCCGACATCGCGCACGCCCGCGACACGGCGAGCTTTTTCCTCGACGAACTGCTCGCCTGCGGCACGACGACCGCGCTCGTGTACTGCACGGTGCACAAGGAATCCGCCGACGCCCTCTTCGCCGAGAGCGAAGCGCGCAATCTGCGCATGGTCGCGGGCAAGGTGCTGATGGACCGCCACTGCCCCGCGTTCCTGCGCGACACCGCGCAATCGGGCTACGACGACAGCGCCGAGCTGATCGGCCGCTGGCACGATCGCGGCCGCCAGATGTACGCGCTGACGCCGCGCTTCGCGCCGACCTCGACCGAGGCGCAGCTCGAAGCATGCGGCGCGCTCGCGCGGCTGCATCCGGACGTGTTCGTTCAGAGCCACGTCGCCGAGAACACCGACGAGGTGAAATGGGTCGCCGAGCTGTTCCCCGGCCACCGCAGCTATCTCGACATCTACGATCACTATGGGCTCTTGCGCCGTCGCGCGGTGTACGGCCATTGCATCTACCTCGACGACGAGGACCGCAGGCGCATGGCGCAAACCGGCGCGCTCGCCTCGCACTGTCCGACCTCGAACCTGTTCCTCGGCAGCGGCCTGTTCGACTTCGACAAGGCCGACTCGGCCGGCATGCCGATCGCGCTCGCGACCGATGTCGGCGGCGGCACGTCGTTCTCGATGCTGCAGACGATGAACGAAGCGCACAAGGTTGCGCGCCTCGGCGGCCATCATCTGACGGCGACGCGCATGTTCTATCTCGCGACCGCCGGCGCGGCCGAAGCGCTCGATCTCGGCGACAAGATCGGCACGCTGAGGGACGGCTCGGAAGCGGACTTCGTCGTGCTCGATCCGCAGGCGACGCCGCTGCTCGCGCGCCGCACCGCGCGGCGCGAATCGCTCGAGGAGCTGCTGTTCGCATTCGCGCTGCTCGGTGACGATCGCGCCGTGTATGAAACGTATGCGGCCGGCAAGTGCGTGCATCGCCGCGACGACGCGCGCCAGCGCGTGCCGGGGCGCGCGAAGATCGCGGCTTGACACCAGCTTCGGTTGAGACGCCCCAGTTGCAGACGAAACGCTAGTGGGCGTCTTGGTCCGCGAGTGCTCACAAATTGGCTATTCAGTGTCAATTTCGAGCGTCTCAAATTCGACGGCAATCTCAGCGCCAACTGTTGAGAAAACGTATGCGATATGGTCGGCACGGCGCTTTCCAAAATGCGCGGATTTCTTGAGTACCTCGATTGCCGCGGCGTATGCCTCATCACCGGGTTTCAACACCTCAATCGAATTGACGATGTTCAACAATCCACCATCAACGATGCTTGCTCGCGTCACTCCAAGAAAGGTAACGGTCGCGCGCCGGCTCTCATCGTACAACCCAAGTGTTAGTACGTTTGGTGTATCGGCGCCACCTTCCTTGCTGGTCGCAATCGCATCCAGGTACCAGTCATGAAAACCGCCGAACTGTTCTAGTGCATCTGTGATGGTCATGGTGGCTTGTCCTATGGAAGTATGGAGACCGGCCAGCCGTGATCGCGGCCCTGGTCGTCCCAGTTGTGGGCGTGCGGATTTGGCTGGCCATGATGGTTGTCGAAGTCAATATCAACGGTCGGGGTGCCTTGTGAACCGTACATCCGCCATTGCTTCTTTTTCCCCGGCGCGTTCTCAACCCACGTGTTGGGCATACCCTCAAACGGGATTCCAGCCAGTTCCGTCGAATCCCCCGACAAGTCGTTAGCGTAGTATGCAAACGGCTGGGCATCGCCGAGCAGCGTTGAGGCGCCCGCATCGTGGGCCAGATCGCCGTCGCTGTTGCTGGCTGCCGTGGCTGCGCGTGGAGCGATCAGCCCGGTTTGCCGGGTGGCTGGATCAGCCCGGCCGGACAGCATGGGTTCCCCGTTCGGGAGACCGACGGCCCTCGCCGCGAGATTGCTCAACGGCGTGCTGTGGGGGGATGGAAACAGGTCAGCCCGAGGGCCTTTAATGGCAAGACGAGCACCTCTGCGCAGATCGTCGAGAAGCGCATTAATGATCCACCAGCCATCGGTGTTGCGGTTCCAGTTTCGCACACCATCAAACGCCAGCAACTGACGATCAATGAGACGCCTGACCAGCGTTAGGTCCTCCTCCCACTTTCGCTGATTCAATCTGGCAATACTGAGAAATTCCTGGGTCTCCGCCTTGGCCTTCTGAAGGTCTGCGGCCCTTCCGAGGCACGCCTTGTAGTGCCGCTCATCGCAGATGACATAACAGGCACCGAGGGGCCTTTGACAGCGCAGCTCCACGGAGTGCATTTCAAATACGGACAAGGACATAGGCGTGTCGACGATCTATTTGAAGTTGCTGCCCGGATTGGCAGCATCCAGATAGATACCGTGCTCGGGGTTGTCCGAATATGGGCGACAGCCCAAAACCTCAACTGCCCTCGATCCCCTGGGACACGCCCAAAGCGCCGGCCCACCTCAGCCCGCCTTGCACACCTCGTGCAACGCGTTGAGGCGCCGCACCGGATCCGCGACATACGGATTCGACTCGTCCCACGCGTAACCGGCGAGCACCGCGCAGATCATGCGGCGGATCGGCGTCACCTGTTCCGGGTAGTAGATGATGTCCTGCAGCTCGCCCGTGTACCAGCGCTCGACGAATGCGCGGAACGTATCGATGCCCTTGCGCAACGGCACGTCGTAATCGGCTGACCAGTCGACCGGCGCGCCGTCGAGCTGCCGGTTCAGCGCGCGCGCCGCCAGATGCGCGGAGCGCAGCGCGATCGTCACGCCCGACGAAAACACCGGATCGAGAAACTCGCCCGCATTGCCGAGCAGCGCATAGCCCGGCCCATGCAGACTCGCGACATTCGCCGCGTAGCCGCCGATCTGCCGCACCGGCATCAGGAACGGCGCCTGCCCGATCAGCCGGTTCAGCGTCGGCTCCTGCCGGATCAGCGCGCGCAGCGTCGCCTCGCGCTGTGTTTCGGGCACCTCGAGAAAACTCGCCTCGGCGACACATCCCACCGAACAACGGCCGCCCGCGAGCGGAATCATCCAGAACCACACGTCGCGACGCTCGGGATGCGTCGCGATGCAGATCTTGTTGCGATCGATGTCGTCGAGCGCGAGGCCGTCGCGCACGTGCGTGAACAATGCGGCGCGCGTCGGCATGCGCGTCGGCGCCTCCAGCTTCAGCAGGCGCGGCAGCACGCGCCCGAAGCCGCTCGCATCGAGCACGAAACGCGCTTCGACCCGATACGCGCCGGCACTTTCATCGACGACGTCGAGCACCGGTGCCGCGCCCGTGCGCACCGCGCTCACGGTGTGGCCGAACCGCACGTCGGCACCCTGCGCGGCCGCGCAGCGAATCAGCACGTCGTCGAACAGCGCGCGCTCGACCTGGTACGTGGTGCCCCAGCCCGGCGAATGCTTGTCGCGAAAGTCGAACGACGAGCTCTGGTCGCGATATACGAAGTGCGCGCCGTTCTTGTACTGGAAGCCCGCCTCGACGACGGCCTGCAGCATGCCGGCCTCTTCGAGGTACGCCATGCTTTGCGGCAACAGGCTCTCGCCGATCGAGAAGCGCGGAAAGTGCTGACGCTCCAGCACCAGCACCGAGCGGCCCGCCTTACGCAGCAGCGCGGCGGCCACCGCGCCGGCGGGACCCGCGCCGATGATCGCGACGTCGACCACGGTCCGCTTTGAAGAATCGCTGTTCAAATCACTCCTCCAACGGTTTGCGTGCGTTGCCGCGCCGTATGCGAGCCTCGCCACGCTTCGAACATCAGGCTCGCGCAACTCCCGCCGAACCCGAAAGAAACCGACATCGCCGTGTCGATGCGCGCGTCGCGCGTCACGCGCACGAGCGGCATGTCCCGCACTTGCGGCTCCGGCGTATCGACCAGCGCGGTCGCCGCGATGAAGCCGTCGCGCATCATCAACAGCGTATAGATCGCTTCGTGCGCGCCGCACGCGCCGAGCGAATGCCCGGTCATGCCCTTGGTCGACGAAAACGCGGGCAACCCTTGCGCCGATGCACCGAACACGTCGCGCAACGCGTGCAGCTCTTCGAGATCGCCGAGCGGCGTGGACGGCGCATGCGTGTTCACGTAGTCGGGACGGCGGCCCGCCTGCTCGAGCGCGCCGCGCATCGCGCGCGCGATGCCGGCCGCACGCGGCGCGACCATGCCCGCGCGATCGGTGCAATCGCCGAAGCCGCTCAGCTCCGCGTAGATGCGCGCGCCGCGCGCGAGCGCATGGTCGAGCGCTTCGAGCACGAGCACGCCGCCGCCCGACGCGATCACGAAACCGTCGCGCTGCGTGTCGTACGGTCGCGACGCGCTCCGGGGCGTGTCGTTGAAGCGGCGCGACAGCGCGCCCATCGCGTCGAACATCAGCGTCGTGTTGTCGTGCAGCGCTTCGCTGCCGCCCGCGAGCACGATCTGCTGGCGGCCGGTCTGGATCAGCTGCATCGCCTGCCCGATCGCGAGCGCCGACGTCGTGCATGCCGATGACGGCGAATAGCTGACGCCTTCGAGCCCGAACATCTGCGCGACGTTCGCCGACGCGGTGCTGCTCATCGTATGCGGCACCGTGAACGGCGGCACCTTGTCGGCGCCGCGCGTGTGCGCGATCACGAGCGCCGCGTCGTAGCTCGCCATCGTGCCGACGCCCGAGCCGATCACGACACCCGCGCGCGGCGACTGCAATGAAGCGAGGTCGAGCCTTGCATCGTCGATCGCGCGTCGCGCCGCGTGGCACGCGAAGCGCGCGGTGTCGCCCATGAAGCGTTCGAGCTTGCGCTCGAACGGCGCCTCGTGCGCGACCGACGCCACGCCCGCGACTTGCGATGCAAATCCGCGCTCGCGCCATGCATCGAGACGCTCGATTCGCGAGTGCCCCGCGCGCAACGCCGCGCAGACCTGGTCGAGCGTATTGCCGAGACACGACACGATGCCCATGCCGGTCACGACCACGCGTTGCAGGCCTGTGCTCATCGAACGCGCCGGAAAATCAGCGACGTGTTGATGCCGCCGAACGCGAAGTTGTTGCTCATCACATACTCGGCGTCGATCTCGCGCGCGCCGCCGACGATGTAATCCAGCGGCGCACAAGCTGGATCGAGGTGGTCGAGATTCAGGGTGGGCACGTACCAGTTGCGCTTCATCATCTCGATCGTCCACCACGCCTCGATCGCGCCGCACGCGCCTAGCGTATGGCCCACATAGCTTTTCAGCGAGCTGATCGGCATGCGAGCGCCGAAGGTCTGCGCGGTCGCGTGGCTTTCGGCGATGTCGCCGCGATCGGTCGAGGTACCGTGCGCGTTCACGTAGGCAATCGCTTCGGGCGGCAATTGCGCGTCGCGCAGCGCGAGTTGCATCGCGAGCGCCATCGTGTCGGCGGTGGGTTGCGTCATGTGCGCGCCGTCCGAGTTGCAGCCGAAGCCGACCACTTCCGCGTGAATCCGCGCGCCGCGCGCCAGCGCATGCTCGTATTCTTCGAGGACCAGCGTCGCCGCGCCCTCGCCGACCACGAGGCCGTCGCGCGCGGCATCGAACGGACGCGGCGTCAGATGCGGCTCGTCGTTGCGCGTGCTGGTCGCGTACAGCGTGTCGAACACGGCGACCGCGGGACCCGACAGCTCTTCCGCGCCGCCCGCGAGCATCAGCGTCTGTTTGCCGGACTGGATCGCCTCGTACGCATAGCCGATCGCCTGGCTGCCCGACGCGCACGCGCACGAGGTCGGGATGATGCGGCCTTTGAGGTCCCAGAACAGGCTCACGTTGACGGCCGTCGTGTGCGGCATCATCTGCACGTAGCTGTTCGACGTGACGTTGCTCATCAAACCGGTTTCGAGCATCGTGCCGAACGCGCGGATCGGCTGCACCGAGCCCGACGACGAACCGTACGCGACGCCCATGCGGCCATCCGCGATGCTCGTGTCGTCGGCGAGACCCGCGTCGGCGAGCGCGAGTTCGCTCGCGCGCACCGAGTACAGCGACACCGGGCCCATCGAACGCACTCTCTTGCGCGGGTAATGCGCGGGGATCGTGAACCCGGGCAGCGGACACGCGAGCCGCGTATGCAGCGACTCGAAGTAATCCCACTCGGACATGCGCCGCACCGCGTTCTCGCCGCGCTTCAGGCGCGCTTGAACCGCGTCCCAGCTATCGCCGAACGCGGTCACGCCGCCCATGCCGGTGATGACGACCCGCTTCATCAGACCATCCCGCCGTTCACGCCGATCACCTGGCGCGTCACATACGACGCGCCATCCGACATCAGAAAGCTGACCACCGACGCGACCTCGGCCGGCTGGCCGACGCGGTTCATCGGCACGGTCTTCAGCGCGTGATCGAGCGTCACCTGTTCGAGCATGCCGGTTTCGATCAACCCCGGCGCGACGCAATTGACGGTGATGTTGCGCGACGCGAGTTCGACCGCGAGCGCCTTGGTCGCGCCGATCAGTCCCGCTTTCGCGGCGCTGTAATTGACCTGGCCGCGATTGCCCATCACGCCCGACACCGACGCGATCGTGACGATACGGCCGCCCTGGCGCGCGCGCACCATCGGCATCGTCAGCGGATGCACGACGTTGTAGAAGGCATCGAGGCCGGTTTCGATCACGACGTCCCAGTCTTCTCCGGTGAGCGCCGGAAACGCCGCGTCGCGCGTGACCCCCGCGCTGCACACGATGCCGTAGTAAGGACCGTGCGCGGCGACGTCGGCTTCGAGCGCCTCGCGGCACACCGCGCGCTCGCGCACGTCGAATTGCAGCACGCGCGCCGTGCCGCCCTGCGCGGCGATGCCCGTCGCGACCGCGTCGGCTTCGCTGCGTCCGGTGCGGCAATGCACGGTCACGGCGAACCCGTCGGCGGCCAACTTGTACGCAATCGCGCGGCCGATGCCGCGGCTTGCGCCGGTAACGAGAACTCGCCGGCTCATGAACTGATACTCCCTTCGATGAATGACTGGAAATCGGGCGGTTGAAACACCTTGATCACCGCTTCGGCACAGCGCGCGTCGCCGTCGTCGATCGTGCATTCGTAGGCACTGTGGCCTGCGTCGCTGCGCAGCAGCTCGCTCACGTGAACGCGCAAACGCGCGCCGCTTTGGAACACCGGCTGCAAGGCCTGATAGCTGCGCGAGCCGAGCAGCACGCCGGGACGCGCGTGGCCGCCGCCGCGCATCGCGACGAGCGCGATGTGCGCGGCGATCGCCTGCGCCATCAGCTCGATGCCGATCCACGCGGGCATCGCGCCGGCGGCGTCGGCATACCATGCGTGCGGGTCGACGTCGGCGAAGGCGCTCAGCGTGGTGTCGGCGAACGTGTCGATCGCATCGAGCAGCAGCATGCTGCCGCGATGCGGGATGATCGCTTCGATCGGCTGACGCACGAGTTGCTCGACAGTGAGTGGCGGAGTCGTCATACGCTTTACCGGGCGAGAATCAGACTGACATTGCTGCCGCCGAACGCGAACGAATTGCTCATCGCGTACTGCGTGCCCGTGCCGCGCGGCAGATGGCGCGCGCCCGCGACGAGATCGAGCGCGGGCAGCGCGGGATCGGCCTCGCCGTCCCATAGATGCGGCGGCAGCGTCGCGTTCTCGCGCGCGAGCGTGAGCCACGCGAAGCCGAGTTCGGTCGCGCCGGCCGCGCCGAGCAGGTGGCCGGTCAACGGCTTGGTGCCGCTCGCGGCGACGCCGCCGGGGAACACGCGCGCCATCAGATGCGCTTCCATTTCGTCGTTCTTCTGCGTGGCGGTCGCGTGCAGATTCACATAGCCGACCGCCGAGGCCGCCATGCCCGCGTCCGCGAGCGCTTCGCGAAGCGCGAGTTCGCCACCGACGCCCTGCGGGTCCGGCGCCGAAATATGATGCGCGTCGCTCGATTCGCCGAGGCCCGCGAGCCGCACCGCCGCTTCGTCGCGGCTCATCAGGAACACGGCCGCGCCCTCGCCGACGTTGATGCCGCGGCGATTGCGGCTCATCGGATTGGTGCGCGCGCTGCTGGTCGATTCGAGCGACGCAAAGCCCTGCACCGTCAATTCGCATAGCGAATCGACACCACCGACGACAACCGCATCGCATAGCTGCAATTGCAGCAGCCGACGCGCCGACGCGAACGCCTTCGCGCTCGACGTACACGCGGTCGAAATCGTAAACGCCGGCCCGTGCACGCCGAGCGCGGCGGCAGCGAACGGCGCGGCGGTGCCGATTTCCATTTGCCGATAGTTGAAGTTGGCCGGCAACGCGCCGGCTCGTGCGTGATAGACGAACGCGGTTTCGGCCGCCTCGATGCCCGACGTGCTGGTGCCGAGCACGACGCCGATGCGCTGCGGGCCGTAGCGCTCGCGCGCGGCTTCGAGCGCCGGCGCGATCTGCGCGAGCGCCGCGAGCAGCAGCCGGTTGTTGCGGCAGTCGTAGCGCGCGAGGTCGGCGCGCGGCGCGAGATCGAGCGGCGCGAGCACGCTGCCGACGAACGCGTCGCCGATGCCGGTATGCACGTTGCCCATGCCGGGCGAGCGCGCGGCGGCGAGCGCCGGCACGATCTCGTCGACGTCGCCGCCGAGCGCGTTGATCATGCCTAGCGCGTGCAAATAAACTGTTGGCGCTTTCATGCCGCCCTCCGTGGTTCCGATGACTTGCCCGAGCGCGCTGCCGATGGCATGCCGAGAGGCGCGAGCAGCACCGCCACCGCGATGCCGAGCGCGAGCGTGGTGCCGAAGCTTTTGAGCGCGGGCATCGCGCTCATGCCGAGCATGCCGAACGACAACAACGTGGTCGCCGCCGACAGCAGCACGCCGGTCCACACCGCGCCGAGATCCGCCTCTGCGCGCGCGCAGCCTTCGCGCAGGAACACCGCATAGTTTGCGCCGACGCCAAGCACCAGCATCAGCGCGAGCCAGTTGAACAGATTGAGCGGCACGCCCGCGTAGCCGAATACCGCCAGCGCGACGCCGACCGCGAACAGCACGGGCAAGGTCGTGGCGATACCCCCGCGCGCCCCGTAGCGCAGCATCAGCAGCACGCACACGAGCACGAGCGCGCCGCCGAGCCACCAGCCGCTATCCACGCGATACGCGCCGAACAGCCTCGACACGCTCGCGGCCTTATCGACCAACACGACGCCGGGCAGGCCGCGCGCGAGCGCGATCAGCGCGGGCTCGTTGCGCGGCGTCACGCCTTGCGGGATCACGACGGCCGCGTAGCCAGGTTGACGGGCCCGATTCTTGTCGTTCGATCCCACCGCGCCGAGCCACAGATGCCGATACGGCTGCGACCACGGCGCCGCGAGCCAGCGCTCCACGGTCAGCGGCGCGGGCGGCTGAGCGAAGCCGGCGAGCCACGCATCGGCGACTTCGTCCTTGAAGCCTGCTTGCAGCAGCGTCGCACGCAACGCGGCGAAGTCGCCGAACACATGCTGCGCGAGCAGCGCGCGATCTTCGCGCTGACGTTGCGCGGACGGCACGAACTGCGCGACCGACTGGTAGCCGCCGACGCTATCGGCGCTGCCGTTCAGCGCATCGAGCTTCGCACCGAGCGCTTCGGCGCGTTGCAGCACCGCTTCCTGGGTCGCGCCGCGCACGACGAAAAACTGCGCGCTGTTATCGACGCCGACCGCCTCGCGCACCGTGTCTTCCTGCGCGGCCAGCGACGCATCGCGCTGGATCAGCAGATGGATGTCGTCGTCGCTGCTCAGACGCAGCCAACCGGGCACCGACGCGATCAGCAGCAGCGCGGCGACCAGCCAAGCGCGCTTGCCGCCGAGCGCATGCTGCCAGCGCGCGAGCAGCCGCGCCGCGCCCGCGAACAGGCGCCGAGGGCTGTGCTTCGGCGCGCGCGTGAGCAGCGCGGGCAGCAGCCACAGCACCGACGCGAACGCGGTCGTAATGCCCACCATCGCGAAGCACGCGATCTGCTTCAACGCGGGGAACGGCACCCACATCAGGGTCGCGTAGCCGAGCAGGCTCGTCGCCAGCGCAACGCCCAGCGCGGGCCGTACCCTCCGCGCGCCGAGCCGCGCATCCCAGTCGCGGCCCGCGCCGAGATAGACGACGAAATACTGGATCGAGTAATCGACGGCCTCGCCGATCAGGCTCGCGCCGAACACGAGCGTCAACAGATGCAGCTTGCCGAAGATGAGCAGCGTCGCCGCGAGCGCGCAGACGATGCCGAGCGCGGTCGATACGACGCCGAGCAGCAACAGACGCGGCGAGCGGAACACCCACATCATCAGCAGCGCGATGCCGGCGAGCGACGCGATGCCGATCACGTGCACCTCGCGTTCGGAAGCGCTGCGCGCGGCCTCGGCGTAGAACACGGCGCCCGTGCGTGCAACCGATACGTCGGGGAACGTCTGACGCAACGCGCTTTCCGCCTCGGCGAGCGCCGCGTGTACCGCGCGCTGCGTCTTCGTTTCGTAGGCGGAGCCCGGCAGCGTCGCGATGACCAGCACGCTGGTCATGTCGCCATGCGCGTCGTGACGATGCGACACCAGCAGGTTGTCCTCGACTTCGAGATTCGACGTCGCGAGCGGCAGATTGCCGAGCCAGCGTTCGAGCCAGCCGAACGGATCGTCGGCGAGTTGCGTACTGAGGCCGCCTTGCAGCGGACTGTAGATGCGCTGCGCGAGCATGTCGTGCAGCGTCGCCGCGCGCGCGGTCGCGAGCGCGGTGCGATCGGCCGGCGCGAGCAGGCCGAAGCGGTATGGCAGATACAGCGCCGAGATCTGCGACAGGTCGAACGGCGGCAGTTCGGCCGTCACCGAGGCGAATGCGCCGCTCTTTTGCAACGACGCGCCCAGCTGCTTCGCGGCCGCTTTCGCGTGCGCATCGTCGCGGCTCGTGACGAGCAGCACGGTGCGATCGCCGAGCGCGCTCGCGAGCGTGTCGACCGCTTTCTCGGCGACCGGGTCCGCTTCGGTCGCGGGCAGCAGCGCGAGCAGATTGGTTTCGAGCGGCGACGCTCCGGCGAAGCGCCAGCCGCAATACAGCGCCGCCAGCAGCGCGAGCACGAGCCATGCGGCGCGCACGCCCCACGCATGTTTCGCGGTTCGCTGCTGCGGCATGTCCATCACGGCGCTCCAAACAGGCTGCGCTCGTCCGGCGTCGGCTCGGCAACGGCCGTGCTGTTCGCAAACTCGAGCTTCGTCACGTCGCCGTTCGCGAGCGTGATGCGCAGGTTTTGCAGATAATCGCCGCCGCTCATGTCGAGGCCCTTGATCGATTGCGCGAGCTGCGGTTGATTCGGCGTGAGTCGCATGCGCCATTGCCCGGCGCTGCCTTCGGCGCTCACGTCGAACTGCGAGTACAGCGCCGACAGATCGCCGCCGAGCATCGCGCGCATCATCTTCGACACTTGCGCGACGCCGCGGCTGCCCTGCGCGCTATGCGTGCTCACGCGGCGGCCGCTGGCGTCGAGCTGCGCGACGCCTGCGTCGGTGATCACGTAGGTGGCCTTGTACGGCGTGTCGATCCGCCAGATCACGCCGCGCTCGCGGAAGAACAGCAAGGTGCCGTTGCTGACGAGCGGCTGCTTCATCGCGGCAAGCGTCTGCGTCTGCGTGAATTGCGCGCGCACGCCCTTGGGCTGCGCGAGATGCGCGGCGATCTGCGAGACGAGCGCGGTGTTGGCGTTGCTGGCGGCGTTGGCGGCTGGAGCCGTATTGCCGGCGGTGGCCGCATCGGCCGACGCCGCTGCCAATGCAAGCGCCCCGATTGCGACGATCGCCCCCGCCAGCCGCGACACGAGCGCTCCCAGCCCGCACCGGTTCACCGTCCCCATACGCGCTCCAGCTTTTCGAATACGACCGGCGGCGACACGAACTGCAATTCCTCGGTGGCGGCATCGACGGCGACCTGGACCGTATAGCCCTTCGTGAGCCGCGCGCCCGATGCGCAATCGACGATTTCATAGCCTATTTTCAGGCGGTTTTCGTATTCGAGCAGTTGCGCGCGCACTTCGATCTTCTGTCCGTACACGGCGGCCCTCACGTACTTCAGATGCGCCTCGACGATCGGCCACAGATAGCCGGACGCCCGCATCTCGCGATAGTCGTAATCGAACGCGCGCAACAGCGCCGCGCGGCCCAACTCGAAGTACTTCAGATAATTGCCGTGCCAGCACACGTTCATCGCGTCGACGTCGTGAAACGGCACTTCGACGGTCGCGCTCGCGGCGAGCACGTGCTGCGTTTTCGCGGGCTCGCTCATGCGTTGACTCCTTGGCGATCGGCAGCGGCACCGGCATCCACATGCGCCGCGGCACTCGTAACAGCGCGTACGCGTACGTGCCGTACATCGTTCAGATCATGGTCGGCCATTTGCGCCTCGCTCGGGGCTGGCCCAGAAATCGAAGAAATTGAACCATTGGTAAGGGGCCTTGCGGCAATAGTGTTCGAGGCGCAGCGCGTAGCGTTGCGCCCACGCTGCCAGATGCTGCGCGCGTTCGCGGCGCGGCAGCTCGATGCGCTCGGCGAACGGCTCGAAATACATGCGGTAACCGTCGCTTTCCTTCAGGCAGAAGAACAGGTAGACCGGACAGCCGAGCGCATGCGCGAGCACGTAGGGTCCTTGCGCGAACGGCGCGCTCGCGCCGAGAAATTGCGCGTCGGTGGTGCGTCCCGCCTCGCGCGCCGGCACCCGATCGCCGACGATCACCAGCAGCTCGCCCGCATCGATGCGCTGCTGCATCAGCACCGCCGTCTCGGGACCGAAGTCGCCGACTTCGAGCAGATGCCGCGCGAAGTCGCGATTCGACGCCGCCAGCACCTCATTGAAGCGGCGCGCGTGCCCGGTGTAGACGACCGCCGTGACCTTCGCGTATTCGCCGCGGATGGCGAGCGCGCGCATCATCTCCAGATTGCCGAGGTGCGCGCCGATCACGAGCGCGCCCTTGCCGCTCGCGATCAGTGCTTCGAACGCCGCAGGATCGTCGAACGTGACGTCGGTGTCGTCGACGCGGCCGGTCCATGCGGCGAGCTTGTCGAAGCCCGATTGCGCGAACGCGAGCATATGGCGATACGCGGACAGCCAGCCCGGGCGCGGCGTATCCGCCGACGGCGCGACCGCGCTCAGATGCGCGAAGTAGTTGTCTGAAGCGGCGCGCGCGGCGCGGCCCGTCAGCAGAAAATACGCGACGACCGGATGCAGCCACAGCGCGGTGAAGCGGCGGCCGAACAGCTTGCAGCTCAGCGCGAGCAGGCTCATGCCGAGGCGGCTGCCGCGTTCGGCGATGCGCCACCAGGCTTCGGGCCGGGGTTCATCGGCGGCGTCGGCCAGCGCGCCGCGGCGCGGCATCAGCTTGTGCGCGAGCAGCATCGGCAGACGCCACAGCATCCCGAACACGAGCCGCGTATGGCTGCGGCTGATTCGCACGTTGTCCCACAGCACGTCGAAATGCGACACGCCATCGGCCGCGTAGGTCACGCGCGTCGGGATCGAGCGGAACGCGGCGCGGCGCCAGTAGAGACGCACGAGGATCTCGATGTCGAAGTCCATGCGCGTGGGCAGTCGCACGCTGTCGATCAGCTCGCACGCGAGCGCGAGCGGATACAGACGAAAGCCGCACATCGAATCGCGAATCGCCAGCGACAGCGTCTCGATCCACACCCACACGTGGGTCAGATAACGGCCGTACAGACGTGCCTTCGGCACGCTGTCGTCGTAGACCGGACGGCCGAGAATCACCGCGCCGGGTTCGGCGCGCGCGGCATCGATGAAGCGCGGCACGTCGGTCGCATCGTGCTGGCCGTCGGCGTCGATCTGCAGCGCGTGCGTGTAGCCCGCGGCGCGCGCCGCGCGCAGGCCCGCCATTACTGCCGCGCCCTTGCCGCCGTTTGCAGGCAGACGCAGCAGCGTCATCTGCTGCGCGTATTGCAGCGCGAGCGCGGTGAGTACCCGCTGGGTCGGCGCGTCGCTGCCGTCGTCGACGACGAAGATCGGCAGGCCATGCACCGCGAGATGCGCGACGCTCGCTCCGATCGCGTCCTTGTGGTTGTAGATCGGAATGACGATGCAGGGCGCGAACGTCATCACGCGTCCTCCCGATGCACGAGCAAGCCCGACGCGCATTCGCGTCCGTCGAGCCGGTACGCGAACTGCACGCGCCGGCGCGCGGCATCATAGGCGAGCGTGAGCTCGAGCACCGCACCGGGCGA
The DNA here is from genome assembly GCF_014397645.1 of Paraburkholderia sp. 31.1. Classification (NCBI taxonomy): domain Bacteria; kingdom Pseudomonadati; phylum Pseudomonadota; class Betaproteobacteria; order Burkholderiales; family Burkholderiaceae; genus Paraburkholderia; species Paraburkholderia sp. 31.1. The sequence goes on along the minus strand of NZ_VZQN01000036.1, from coordinate 52,901 downwards.
CACCGGCGCCATGAACTTCAGGCGGTCGACCGATGCCACCTCTCGCACGCGCGGCCAATGCCCGGCCGCGAGCCGCGCTGCCCAGTCGACCTGCACGACGCCCGGCAGAATCGGCAGACCCGGAAAGTGGCCGGCGAAATGCTGGAGTGACTGCGGCACGCGCAGCACGTAGTGCAGCGTGTCGCAGACGCGCATGTCGCCGACGCGCATGTCGCCGACGCGCGTTTCGGCGAGCACTTCCATGCCCTCGGCGAGCGGCGCGAACGCGGCCGCAACCGCGCTCGCGGGCAGCTTGCCGCGCGCGTCGAATGGCAGGCTCACGCGAAAACGCCAATGACGCGGCAGCACGACCGCATCGAAGTAATCGGCCAGATGCCGGCGCAGCGTTTTCGCCAGCGCGACGCGGCCTTCGTCGCACAACGCAGCGCCGCCCGCTTCGGTCAGCGCGACCACCGCGCCGACGCGTTCGCGCGACGCGCCTATGAGCGGCACCAGCGCCGCCTGCGCGACATACGGATGCAGCGCGAGACGCGCCTCGAGTTCGGGCAGCGAGACGCGCTTGCCGCCGAGCTTCAGCACGCGGTCGAGGCGCCCTTGCAAGCGGAAGCGCCCGTCGGCATCGAACGCGATGCGATCGCCGGTGCGATGCCAGCCGTCGTGGTCGAGATGCGGCGAGCGCACGCACAGCGCGCCGTCGTCGTCGCGGCGCACCTCGGCGCCGGCGACCGGCTGCCACGCGTCGCCCTGATCCTGACGCCGCCACGCGATCCCGCCGGTTTCCGTGCTGCCGTAGATTTCGAGCGGCGCCGCGCCGTAGCTCGCCGCATAGGCCTGCGCGGCGTCGGCCGCGAGCGGGCCACCCGACGAAAAGAACGCGCGCGGCGCGGGCGTAAGCGCGGCGAAGCCCGGCAACTCGGGCCAACGCGACAGCTGCGCGGGCGTCGACACCACCGCCGTCGCGCCGCATTGCGCGATGCGCGCCTGCAGCTGCAGCGGCTCGACGCCGATCGCGCGATCGAAGGCGCGGCCGGCCGCGAGCGGCCACAGCACGCGAAACAGCAAACCGTAGATGTGGTGATGCGGCACGCTCGCGAGCATCGTCGCGTCGCCGAGCAATGCGCCCCATTGCCGTTCGAGCGTGTGGACTTCGGCGTTGAATTGCGCGAGCGTCTTGCGGATCGGCTTCGGGATGCCGCTGCTGCCGGATGTGTAGAGCGTCATCGGCGCGTGGGCGTCGATCGGGCGGGCGGTGTGAGCCGCGCGATGCGTCGCTGCGACGAACGGCGGCAGATCCGCATCCGTCAGCAGGAAGTCGTAAGCGTGCGCGAGATCGGCGAGATAGCCCGGCGTTGCATTGGCCGGAATCACCGGCTCCTTGCCGCACGCGAGCAGCGCGAACAATGCGCAGGCGAACTCGAACGGATCGTCGATGCAGAGCGCGCAGCGCCGCGCGTCGGGCGTTCGCACGAGCTCGATCAAGCCCTCGACGCGCGCGCGAAACGCCGCGCGATCGAGCAGCACGGCGCCATCGCGGCACACCGGTGCGGCGGACGTCGCAAGCGCGGCATCGGCCGACAACAGATCATGCAGCGCGAGCATCAGGCGGCCTCCGAATCCGCTCGCGCGGCGCGCGGCAGCACGAACAGACGTCGCCATACGTATTCGCCCGCCAGCAGCGCGCCGATCAGTGCATAGGCGATCGCGCCGTTGTACAGCGACCAGGCCGCGCGGCTCCAATAGAGCGCGGTGTAGACGGAAAACGCGCCGTTCAGCACGAAGAAAACGCACCAGACCTGGGTCACGCGCCGCGTATAGCGCACCGCACCCGGCGGCAGATCGGGACTGCCGAGGCGCGCAAATTTTTCGATCATCGACGGCCCGCGCACGAGCGTCGCGCCGAACGCGATCAGCAAACCGAGATTGACGAGCGACGGATAGAAGCGCAGCAGCAGCTCGCTATCGGTGACGACGATCGTCGCCGATGCGCAGCTCAGCATCGCCACCACGCTCCAGTCGAGCGTGGAAAGCTGCCGCAGCGACATCGCAACCGGACCGCCGCCGGCCCAGCGCTGCAGCCATAAAGTCACCAGCAGCATGCCGCCGACGAGACGCGGCGCGTCCCAGCGCCATGCGCACAAGATCAGCGCGGGGTAAGCGAGTTTCAGCAGCACCTGCAGGACGGTCCTGCTCCAGTGAGGCCGCGCGCCGGATTCGCTTGCGGCGGGACGTGGCTGCGACCTCTGCGTGCGCGGGTGCGCGACCGGCATCAGCCTTGCGCCGCGAGCAGCGATTCGACCGCGCCGATCACGTCGCCGACCGTGCGCACGGATTTGAAGTTCTCCGGCTTGATGCGGCGGCCGGTCATCTCCTGCAGCTTGATCGCGAGATCGACCGCGTCGATGCTGTCGAGATCGAGGTCTTCGAACAGGTGAGCGTCGGGCGTCACGCGCTGCGGCTCGATCGCGAAGTTTTCCTGAAAGATCGCGCGGATGCGCTCAAGAATCTCAGTCTCGGTCACGATTAAACTCCCTTCCTTGCGGTTTCGTTCGCAGCGTGCGCCGCTTCGCGCTGACTCTCGACCAACGCGGCAAGCGTGTTGATCGAGCGAAAGTGCTCGCGCGTGCGTTCGTCGTTCGCCACGATGGTCAATTGGTATTGTTTGCGCAGCACGATGCCGATTTCGAGCGCGTCGATCGAATCGAGACCGATGCCGTCGGAACCGAACAACGGGGCGTCGTCGTCGATATCGGCGGGGCTCAGGTCTTCGAGATCGAGGGCTTCGATCAGAAGCTTTTTAATTTCCAGTTTTAAAGAATCCATAGTCGAACAGGTGCTGGGTAATGTGGGCTTCTACGGCATTCGTCACGCTGCGCGCCGCGATGGCCGCGGTGGTGTCGTGCGCGGCCAGCTCGTTGACGCCAAGCGGCGCGAGCACGTTCACGCGCATCCGGAAAGCGCGCGCCGGCACGTCGTACCAGCGCATCTGCCGCGTGAACGCGGGCGGATCGCAATCCATCAATACCGGCACGATCGGCGCGCCGGCCTTCAGCGCCATGTGCGCGAATCCGCGCGAGAACGCGTGCAGCCGGTTCGGCGCCGGGCTGCGCGTGCCTTCCGGAAAAATGATCATCGTGTAGCCGGCCGCTAGCTGCTTCGCGCCGGCCTCGACGAGCGCGATCGCGTCCGCGTTGCTCACGTATTCGGCCGCGCGCACGATGCCCCAGAAACACGGGTTGTGCCAGTGCGCGTGCTTCACGACGCAGCACGCACGCGGCGTCAACGACAGCAGAACCATCACGTCGAGGTAAGTCGGGTGATTCGCGACGACGATCGCCGGCCCGCCCGCGCACAACGCCTCGGCGCCGGACACTTCGAGTTCCATCACCCCGAGACCGCGCAGCACCGCGACGAGCGCGCGGAAAAACCGGTGAATCACGACGGTCACCGCGCGCTGCCGCGACGCGCGATGCGGCCACAGCCACGCGAGCAGAAACACGAGTACCGAAAACAGCACGCCGCACACGCCGAACGCGACGAAAGCGAGGCCAGTCGCGCAAAAACGCCACGCGTAATCAAGCCGCGCGCTCATCCCACCTCCAGTGCCACAGCGCGCCGGCGCGCTGCCAGCGCGCGGGCTGGCCGGTTTCGAGGCAGTGCAGCAGCGCCTGGCTCTGGGTCGGAAAGCTCGGGGCGTCGCTCAACGCGGATCGCGGGTCGCCGCGTTGCTCGGCTACCTCCTCGTCAGCGCGGGTCAAAGAGCAAACAACCTGCCCAGCCGATGCATCTTTGTCGAGCAACACCGCAATCGCACCGCCGTGCACTTCGTCTTCGATCGTGCCGTACGCGAGATCGGCCGGTTCGTCGGCATACACGAGCAGCACCGGCGCATCCGGTTGCGTTGCGTATTGCGCGTACGCTTCGAGCAGCGCATAGCCGAGCGTCTGCGCTCCAGCCGATACCGCGCTCGCGGCCGAGCGGTCGCCGCGCGCAATCCCGAACACGCCGGTCATCGCGTTCAACACCGACAGGCTGAAGGCGGTCGGCGACACCGGCTCGCCGGCGCTGATGCTGCGCAGGATGTCGGTGGTACGGCGCAACTCCCCGTGCCGCGAAGCGAACACCACGCGCGCGGGTTCCTGCGCGACGCAGTCGTGCGCGACCTTGAGCGCCAGCTTGGACAGCGTGCTGAGACGCCGCCGCACGATCGGCTCGATGAAGTCGATATCGGGTGCGGCAGACGAGGTAGCCGGCCAGCTAGACCAGCGACCGACCGGAATGGTCCAGTGCAGATCGGGCATATTGGTGTTCGCGCGTGGAAACGGGGAAGGGGCTCAAGCGCCTGACGGAATACACAGCCGTCACGGCGAGCGCCGCCGCGCGGATCGGGAAGTTCCAGCCCGGGACCGACCAGTCTGCCAGTCAGGGAATGCAGCACCGGCGATCGGGCCGATTTGTCAGGCGCCCCTGACAATCGGTGTAGTGGATAGCGGCTCAGGCTCCTTTTGTGGCCGAATAGTACCGGGTATTTTGAATCAGATCGGCGAGGAAAGACGTATCCATCTGTATCCGCGCCTGTCACGCAACACATTGTTAGACGATTTGACAAGACCGGCCGCGCCGACGCACCGGAAAGGCGATCTCGTGCGTCGGCGCTGGCGCGACAACGCCGCCGGAACCGACGAAAAACCTTTCATTCGTCTTTCTTCGAATAAGCCGCAGAGCGAAAACACCGACGCCGCGTCGTGCGTGCAAACAACATTCGTGGCAATGATGCGCCCGCGCCTGCTATACTCCGGCCCTCATTGGGGAGTAGCCGCCCCGCGGCACGTCCGCACCGCTTCGCCGGTGCGTCGCACGTGTGGTTCGCGGGGGCGCCTGTCAACAGACTTGGCCTGCACGGCCATGGCAGTCGCAGCCTCTGGCCTGGCGAGACCGATGATCCACACGCGCCGCAACAGGGCCCGGCGTGTCGTGGGTCGTCGCTCGTTCATCTTCGGCCCGAGGAATCCGTTCAACGTGAATCAAGCTTTTCTGATTTCGACCGGAGCGGTCGCGCTCGCCGAGATCGGCGACAAGACGCAACTGCTATCGCTCGTGCTGGCCGCGCGCTATCGCAAGCCCGTGCCGATCATTCTCGGCGTGCTCACGGCGACGCTGATCAATCACGCAGGAGCCGGCGCGCTCGGCGCGTGGCTCGGCTCGATGCTGACGCCGACCATCATGCGCTGGGCGCTGGCGGCGTCGTTTATCGGCATGGGGCTGTGGATTCTCGTGCCCGACAAGCTCGACGAAGAGGAAGCCAACACGAACCGCACGCACTTCGGGGTGTTCGGCGCGACGGTCGTCACGTTCTTCCTCGCGGAAATGGGCGACAAAACGCAGATTGCGACGGTCGCCCTCGCCGCGCGCTTTCACGATTTCTTCGGCGTGGTGGGCGGCACGACGCTCGGCATGATGATCGCGAACGTGCCGGCGATCCTGCTCGGCGACCGCTTCGCGCATCGTCTGCCGACCAGGCTCGTGCACGGCATCGCCGCGGTGATGTTCGTCGTGCTGGGCGCGATGGCGTTGTTCGGGGTCGGGGTCTGAGCTATTGCGCGGCCTTCGGCGCCGACGCCGCGCCCGCGGGGGGCGTGGCCGCCGGCAGCGACACTTCGTTGGCGTCCGCGCCGCCACCGCCGCCGAGCGGAATCTTCACGGTGCGCACCGCGCCGTTGGCCAGCGGGAAATCAGCCAGCGCGCTACGCGCCAGATATGGCATTGCCCGCACCAGCGACGACTCCTCGCCGACATTGCGCGCCGTGACGTTGTAGACCTCCCGGCCGCTCGCGCGCTCGGTGATCCGGATGCCGAGCAGATGCGTGAACACCGGATAGCTCTGGTTCACGTACGTCGCCGGGAAAGGCCCCCACGGTCCCCACATATCGAACGGCCGGCCCCAGTAAGGACCGGGCCACGGGTTGTAGTAGACCGGCTGCGCGACGGTCACGATGTCCGAGCGGATGCCATAGGCGAGCTCGACCAGATAGCGCGCGTCGTCGTGCGAGACTTCGCGGAACGCGTGCAAGGCGAGCTCGTTCGCGACGATCCGCTCGTACGCGCTCAGTTCGAGATTGTTCTTCTGATCCTCGTGCCGCGTGAACGCATAGGTGCGCGTCGCGTCGCTTCCGCTCCAGTCCGAGAACGCCGTGACCTGCGTGGTCACGTAGGTCGTACAGCCGGACAGCAGCGCCGTCAGCGCGACGAACAGCAGCGCGACGCGGCGGGTCCATCGATCGATGTTCATGGTCTGCCTCGTGATGCCTCTGATTGCATCTATTCTGCTTCAATTAAAACTCTGCTTCAGTCGAGATTATTCCGTCGCGCGATCCGCTGCGCGGCGGACGATGCCGGCGCTCCGCCACGCGCGGCGCCCGATAATACGCTGACCTCGCCAGCCGGTAAATGGTTCTTCCCTGTCCGTCGAAAGCGGCAGCGCTACCCGGCGCCGAGACTCGGCCCCCTTCCCTTCCGCACGATTGCCCGAGGCTTTGTACAATGAGTCGACCAAGCCCGGCTCGCGCGCCGTTTGCGCGCCCGACCGCTCGAGTACACCACCACAGAACGCCATGGCCGATACCGCAACGCCCAATCTGATCCGCCGCGCCGATTACGCGCCGCCCGCCTTCCTGATCGACACCGTCGCGCTGGAGTTCGATCTGATCCCCGAACGCACGGTCGTCAGGAACACGATGCGTGTTCGCCGCAACCCGGATGCGTCGCGCGCCGCGCATCTCGAACTGATGGGCGAGCAACTGGAGTTCGTCAGCGCCGCGATCGACGGCAAGCCATTCCCGAACGCGCACCCCCACGAGCACGGCCTGCTGCTCGACCAGGTGCCGGACAGCTTCGAGCTGACCCTCACCAGCATCTGCAATCCCGCGGAAAACACCACGCTGTCGGGGCTGTATGTGTCGAGCGGCAACTTCTTCACGCAGTGCGAGGCCGAAGGCTTTCGCCGCATCACCTATTTCCTCGACCGCCCCGACGTGATGGCGAGCTTCACGGTCACGCTGCGCGCGAGCAAGGCCGACTATCCCGTGCTGCTCTCGAACGGCAATCTTCTGGAACAAGGCGAGTTGCCCGACGGCCGCCATTTCGCGCGCTGGGAAGACCCGTTCAGGAAGCCGAGCTATCTGTTCGCGCTCGTCGCGGGCAAGCTCGTCGCGCTCGAAGAACGCGTGAAGACCGGCTCAGGCAAGGAAAAGCTGCTGCAGGTGTGGGTCGAGCCGCACGATCTCGACAAGACCCGTCACGCGATGGATTCGCTGATCCACTCGATCCGCTGGGACGAACAGCGCTTCGGGCTCGAGCTCGATCTGGACCGCTTCATGATCGTCGCGGTCAGCGACTTCAACATGGGCGCGATGGAGAACAAGGGGCTCAACATCTTCAACACGAAGTACGTGCTCGCGAACCCCGAAACGGCCACCGACACCGACTTCTCGAACATCGAGGCGGTGGTCGGCCACGAGTACTTCCACAACTGGACCGGCAATCGCGTGACCTGCCGCGACTGGTTCCAGCTGAGCCTGAAGGAAGGCCTGACGGTGTTCCGCGACCAGGAGTTCTCGGCCGACATGGCGGGCGGCGCCACCGACGAAGCCGCGCGCGCGACCAAGCGCATCGAGGACGTGCGGGTGCTGCGCCAGATGCAGTTCGCCGAGGACGCGGGCCCGATGGCGCATCCGGTGCGCCCGGAAAGCTACGTCGAGATCAACAACTTCTACACGATGACCGTCTACGAGAAAGGCTCGGAAGTCGTGCGGATGTATCAGACGCTGTTCGGCCGCGACGGCTTTCGCAACGGCATGGACCTGTACTTCAAGCGTCACGACGGCCAGGCCGTGACCTGCGACGACTTCCGTCACGCGCTCGCCGACGCGAACGGCCGCGACCTCGCGCAGTTCGAGCGCTGGTATAGCCAGGCCGGCACGCCGCGCGTGTCGGTGCGCACGCGCTACGACGCCGCGCAGCAGCGCTACAGCGTGACACTGCGCCAGGGCTACGGCGATGCCGTGCCGGCCGCGCGCGAAACGCAGAAGGGGCCGCTGCTGATTCCGTTCGCGATCGGTCTGATCGGCAAGGACGGCCGCGATCTGCCGCTGCAGCTCGACGGCGAGCCGAAGGCGTCGGAGTCGACCACGCGCGTGCTCGAATTCACGCAGACCGAGCAGACCTTCACGTTCGTCAACGTCGGGCAGGAACCGCTGCCGTCGCTGCTGCGCAATTTCTCGGCGCCGGTGATCGTCGAATACGACTACACGGGCGAACAGCTCGCGTTCCTGCTCGCGCACGACAGCGATCCGTTCAACCGCTGGGAAGCCGGCCAGCGGCTTGCCACGCGCGAGTTGCTCGCGCTGGCCGCGCGCACGGCCACGGGCGCGGCGCTGCAGATCGACGACTCGGTGGTCGCCGCGTTCGCGCGCGTTTTGACCGACGAGACGCTGTCGCCGGCGTTCCGCGAGCTCGCACTGATGCTGCCGTCCGAAGCGTATCTGGCCGAGCAGATGGCCGAATCGAATCCGGCTGCGGTGCACGCGGCACGGCAGTTCGTGCGCAAGCGCCTCGCGAATGCGCTGCGTGACGACTGGCTGAAGGTCTACGAGCAGCATCGCACGCCGGGCGCCTATGAAACGACGCCCGAGGCCGCCGGTCATCGCGCGCTGAAGAATCTGGCGCTGTCGTATCTGACCGAACTCGACGACTCCGCGGACGCCGTGCGTGTCGCGGCCGCGCAATATGAAACCGCGAACAACATGACCGACCGCGCGGCCGCGCTGTCGGCGCTGCTCAACGCGGCCGCGCCGCAAGGCGGCAGCCCCGAGGCGCAGCACGCGCTCGACGACTTCTACCGACGCTTCGAGAAGGAGCCGCTCGTCATCGACAAATGGTTCGCGTTGCAGGCCACCCAGCGCGGCGGCGCACGACATCCGGTGATCGATACGGTGCGCAAGCTGATGACGCATCCGGCCTTCAACCTGAAGAACCCGAACCGGGCGCGTTCGCTGATTTTCAGCTTCTGCGCGGCCAACCCCGCGCAGTTCCACGCGGCAGATGGCTCCGGCTACGCATTCTGGGCCGAGCAGGTGATCGCGCTCGACGCGCTCAATCCGCAGGTGGCCGCGCGCCTCGCGCGCTCGCTCGAACTGTGGCGACGCTTCACGCCGGCGCTGCGCGACAGCATGCGCGCGGCGCTCGAGAAAGTGGCCGCACAGGTCAAGTCGCGCGACGTGCGCGAGATCGTCGAGAAGGCGTTGGCGTGATGCCTCTCTGAGTTCCCGAGTCACATCGGAAAGCCGGCACGCGTTGCCGGCTTTTTTTCGCGCTGTTTTCAGCTGCGTTCACGCGCTCGCGTGGCGCCGTTAGCCGTTTGGCCGACTGTTCATCGGACCTCGCCGGGCAGAAAGTATACGTACAGGTTTGATGGTTTACATTTAACGCGGTACGTTATACGATTCGATGATCACGACATTCGCAGACAAGGCCACCGCAAGAATTTTCCAGGGCAGGTTCGTGCATTCGTTGCCACGCTCGATCCAGGCGCTAGCGCATCGCAAGTTGCTGATGATCGACGCCGCGAGCTCCGTCTCGAATTTGCACGCGCCGCCCGGAAACCGGCTCGAAGCCTTGCAAGGCCAGCGCAGCGGGCAATGGAGCATCCGCATCAATGCGCAGTGGCGCATCTGTTTTCACTTCGTCGGCGAGGACGCGCTGAATGTCGAGATCATCGACTATCACTGACTACTGGGAGACCGACATGGTCATCAAACGCTCCGCGCTCAACAGCATCGATTTCTCCGACATCGATACGGGCGCGGCCATTGCCGAGATCCATCCGGGCGAAATTCTGCGCAGCGAGTTCCTCGAGCCGCTCGGCATGTCCGTCAACGCGCTCGCGCTCGCGCTGCGGGTGCCGGCGCCGCGCATCAACGACGTCGTGCGCGGCCGCCGCGCAATCTCCGCCGATACCGCGCTGCGGCTCGAGCGCTACTTCGGCGCCAGCGCGCAGTTCTGGCTCAATCTGCAAATCGCCTACGACCTGCGCGTCGCCACCGCCGCCGCCGGCGAGCAGATCGAACGGGAAATCGAACCGATGCCGCGCGCCGAGCGCCCGAAACTGCCCCGCGTGCCGGCCGGACACGCCCGGGCCGCGGCCCTCGCGGCCAGCGTCAGCGGCACCGTCTCGGCCAAGGCGCGCCGCAAGACCTGAAGCCGGCCGTGCGACCAAAAGCACGAAGCCGACACAAACGAGCGGTTAAAATCCCATCATTCTTCTAGCCTTCCGGAGTACAGCAATGTCTTTGCAACGTCGTACCACTCTCACGAAGTATCTGATCGAGCAGCAGCGCGAAACCAACAACCTGCCCGCCGACCTGCGCCTGCTGATCGAAGTCGTCGCGCGCGCGTGCAAGGCGATCAGCTACCACGTCAGCAAGGGCGCGCTCGGCGATGCGCTCGGCTCGGCGGGCAGCGAAAACGTCCAGGGCGAAGTGCAGAAGAAGCTCGACATCCTCTCGAACGAAATTCTGCTCGAGGCGAACGAATGGGGCGGCAACCTCGCGGGCATGGCCTCCGAGGAGATGGAACAATTCTTCCCGATTCCGGCCAACTATCCGAAGGGCGAATATCTGCTTGTGTTCGATCCGCTCGACGGCTCGTCGAACATCGACGTGAACGTGTCGATCGGTACGATCTTCTCGGTGCTGCGCTGCCCGGACGGCCATCAGGCCACCGAGCAATCATTCCTGCAGCCGGGCACGCAGCAGGTCGCCGCGGGCTATGCGGTGTACGGCCCGCAAACGGTGCTCGTGCTGACCACCGGTAACGGCGTGAACTGCTTCACGCTCGACCGCGAGCTCGGCTCGTGGGTGCTCACGCAAAGCGACATGCGGATTCCCGTCGAAACGCGCGAGTACGCGATCAACGCGTCGAACGAACGCCACTGGTATCCGCCGGTTCAGCAATACATCGGCGAGCTGAAGGCGGGTAAGGACGGCTCGCGTCAGGCCGACTTCAACATGCGCTGGATCGCGTCGATGGTCTCCGACGTGCATCGCATCCTGAATCGCGGCGGCATCTTCATGTACCCGGCCGACAAGCGCACGCCGGACAAGCCGGGCAAGCTGCGTCTGATGTACGAAGCGAATCCGATGGCGTTCATCGTCGAGCAGGCGGGCGGCGCCGCAACCAACGGCGAGAAGCGCATTCTCGACGTCCAGCCGAAGAGCCTGCACGAGCGCGTCGCGGTGTTCCTCGGCTCGAAGAACGAGGTCGATCGCGTGACCCGCTATCACCTCGAAGCGAAGAAGTGATCTCGAAAGAAAAAAATGCCTCAAGGGCTTGCCAAGGCACTAAAGTAGTCCCTATAATTTCGTTTCTCCTGATGCCGGAATAGCTCAGACGGTAGAGCAGCGCATTCGTAATGCGAAGGTCGGGGGTTCGATTCCTCTTTCCGGCACCAACAGATTCAAGCACTTAGCCCAGTCATTGCGACTGGGCTTTTTGCTTTTCGGGCTCCATGTAGGCATGGTGTAGGCATTTCCCGTCAGCGCGACGACACCAACCCTCTGTCCAAAGGACGCGATCGCGCAGCTGGACAAACTGGCGAGCCACGCCGGTGGGGCGACGTTCGTGCGCGAAGGGACCTTCCGCTTGCGCTTCGTTTCGACGCTCGGTGTCATGCTTGCATTCGCCGTCGGAGTCTGGGTCGGTATTGATCGGGCCGTTGCGTGTTTCACGCTGGCAGTCAGCGCTGTCCTCATCGTCGAGCCTGCGACACGGCCCTGTAGAGATCGTGGAACTTGTGGCCGATGGCGGCGTGCAGCCGGTTCCACGCCTGCCAGAACGTGACGAGGTGTCCGGCTTGCGGTGCAGCAGACAAGTCGCCCGCACGAGGTGGTCCGAAACGCCGCTCGCGCGGTCCATGGCGCCGAGCTTCTGGTCCAGCCCGCCAGCGAAGGCAAGCGGATTGTTACGCTGGTTCCGCAGGGCAACGCGCGTCGCACCGATGCGCGATGGATCCTCCGGTTCGCGCCGATGAAGTTCCTCGACGATGAAGTCGACATTTCTTATCGCTTCTGTGGGGGAGCGCACGAAATACATCGCGGGCCTATACATTTCCCTAAACTTTTTACGTCACAATCGTCCGTAAAAGCAAACGAGAGAAAGGGCAACGGCACCTTGGCTTTTTCTGGTTATTTATCGAGATGAAATATGCAATGATCGCCGCGGAATCAGCGGAGCAGGTCTGAACCCCGCGCGAGCAGACGTTCCGGCAACCCTGCGGCGGGCGGCAGCCAATATTGCGCGCATGCTTACCAGAATCTTGTCAGCCAGTTCGGCATGCAAGCCTCAATGAGCAGACGAGGAAACTGCTTTGACAACGCATCGATCGAATCATTTTGGGGAACGCTGAAGAGCGAGTTGGCCTATCGTCGGCGGTTCGCCAGTCGGCAGCGGGCGCAGCAAGAGATCACGGAATACATCGAGATCCTTTATAACCGGCAGCGGACACAAGCGCAGCTTGACTATCTGTCTCCCGCGGTTTTCACGCAGCGTTTCTACTTGAACAAGATCGCTGCTAAACCCGTTGGCGTCCACGGATTCCGACCGGCCTCATTAACTCTCATGCCATGAATCCACGCCATAACGCTACTACTGCGCCGCAACTCGCCCGTCCTGCGCACGCGGCATACATCGACGGTTTGCGTGCGGTCGCAGTGTTGTCGGTCATCGTTTATCACCTGTACGCGCAGTGGTTACCCGGCGGGCTTGCAGGGGTCGACATCTTTTTCGTGGTTTCCGGGTTTGTTGTCAGCGCATCCGTTGGAAACCTCGAATCGATGCAGTTTTCGCGCTTCGTGTTCTATTTCTATTCGCGTCGAGTGCAGCGGATCGTGCCAGCGCTCGTGGTGTGCCTGCTGGTGACCGGCTTGTTTTCAGCACTGTTCATTCCAAACGCGTGGCTGAGCGATACCAACAAATACACCGGCTTCTTTGCTTTCTTTGGGTTGAGCAATGTGGTGCTCGCGTTCATCGGCGATGACTATTTTTCGCCACGCGCCGAATTCAACCCGTACCTGCATACCTGGTCGCTTGGGGTAGAAGAGCAGTTTTATCTGATCTTTCCGTTGCTTTTCTTCATGTGGGTGAGCAAACGTCCGAGAAAGACGCTTTGCGTTGTTCTGTTCGCCGGCGGGCTCGCTCTGTCCGTGTTGAGCGCATGGTGGCTTTCGAGGCGAAATGAGGGGCTAAACTTTTACCTGATTCCAGGGCGCTTCTGGGAATTGGCATCCGGTATCCTGCTATACCAGTTCCTCGCGCTCGCGAAGCGCCCGCTCGGCGTGATCGACCGCAATGGGACGCTGGGTTCGATGGCGTTGCTCGTTGGTTCGCTGGTGCTGCTTGCGGCCGGTTTCAAGGTCTTGCGCCCGGAGCAGCTTCCTTTTCCGGGAGCGCTGCTGCCGGTTGCCGGCACGCTTGGCGTACTGTACGCGCTGCACGGAAGAGCGCCGCGGGATTGGCTGCACAGGCTGCTCATTTCACCAGCGGTGACTTTCGTCGGCAAGATCTCATATTCGCTTTATCTCTGGCACTGGCCTGTGATCGTGCTGCTGCGGTGGACGACGGGGATCGATGCGCCTGTCTGGCGCGTGCTTGCGGCCGTACTGAGCTTCGCGCTGGCGACAGCGTCCTGGTACTACGTCGAGAATCCTGTGCGGCGCTCGGCGGTCCTGAAAGGCATGCGGCGTCCCGCTCTCGTAGGTGCGGGCTTAGCTACGTTGACGTGCGGAGCGCTGTTGTGGGTCGGCATTCAGGCAGCCCAACTGAAACTGAATCTGTCGCTGAGCGTGGTGTCACAACGTGCCGACGACTGGTATCCGAGCCGCCCCCTTGAGCCCAGCAATGACGGATGTCTGGACACGTGGAATAGGACGAAGCTCAACGGGGGGCCCGTATGGACATATTCACGTGCGGGATGTTCGCTTCCGGCGACCTATCGCGGGCGCCTGTACGTGATCGGCGATTCGCACGCGATGGCCTACAACAGGATGTTGCGCGAATTCGCCCGGGATACTGGCGTGAAGGTCTTCGCGTACAACAATGGAGGCTGTCCGTTCATTGCTTTGCTGCCGCGCAAACAAGATGAGGTGGCGAGCTGTGCGGCGGGGACGGATGCGGCAATCGCTCAAATCGAGGCGCAGGTCAGGCCCGGTGACGTGGTCTTCCTGCCTTCGCTGCGGCTGCCACGTTTCTCCGACGAGTGGGCCCGCTTCGACGACTCGAGCGCCTGGGGCTACATGTTTGGTCCAGAGGCCGTGCAAAGCCGGGTAGACGGCGTGCGAGAGGCCATTCCAATCTTGCAGAAACTGGCAGCCAAAGGGGCGAAGGTCATCCTGGAGGGGCCGACACCCGAGTTTCGGAGCCAGCCGTTCCGATGTTCGGACTGGTTCAATCGCGACAATCCCATCTGTTCCGGCGGCGACCGCATCGCCCGTGCGGATCTGGAAGCCTTGCGGGCGCCGGTGCTCGAATCCTATGCGCACATCGTGCAGGCGGTCCCCGAAGTTAGCGTATGGGACCCGTTGCCACCACTGTGCCCAGATTCGGTCTGCTCAACGCACACCGCCGACGGCCGGCCGCTCGTCTTCGATGGCGATCACCTCAGCGGCTATGCGAACAGGCTTCTGTTGCCAAGCTTTAAGCAGCTCGTCGGCAAGCTTATGGAAGCGGGGTCCGCGAGCTGATGCGGGGAAGAGTTCCGGCGATGGCTGGCGAGGTAGTTAGTCCGAAGATCGAGTACCGGCTGTGCGAGCTTGGGTATCCACCGCAACGAGGGGCGCAGGGTTATCCACCGCGGCACCCGCGGCCCTTCTCTGGCCCGGGCGGGTGTCGCGGTGGATAACCTGTGAGAAGGCCCTCCCGGTTCATCCGTTCATCGGTAACATTCCCCAGGTCGTCAGGGACACGATTCGGCATCCAGCGGCGAGACAGGCTGCGCACCGATAAACGGCCTTGCTGGGCGGTGTCGTTGCATGCCCGGGCCCGGATAATAACCGCGCAGCAGGACTCCATTCGGGACTCGGTGTACGTTGTCACGTCACCAGGTTGTAGCTCGAGTTCGCCCGCTGCCGGTCAGACCTTGTCGCTACCCTTGCCGTTGTGTCCTTGGTGTGGTCCCCACGTGCGTGGGGATGAACCGTACGGCATTAGCGCGGCCTCGTATGCGAACAACATGGTCTCCACGTGCGTGCGTGGGGATGAACCGATGACAAAATAGTCGTGGACGGCGCCAATCAAGTTGGCCGACCGGCCGTGCTGCTTGACGCTGTCTAAGTCGCCCGATCAGGCGCACGAGTGGTCCCAACGCGTTTCCTCCAACGAAGCGTCGGAATCGGCGCAACATTCGCGTGCCATGTGTTCGGCAAGCGCCAACTCATCAAGCCACGATTCGCAGCCCGCGTTGTGCAGTGATTTATACCGGCAACGCCCTTGGCAAGGGGAGCCGAGGCTGCGGCGAACCGGTTCAACCTCACCGGTTGCAAGGTATTTCTGGAAAGCGAAAATCCGGCCAGCGTGAGCGTCCGTTTCGGATCAAGATAACAGGCCGTTGTGGGTCGCTATGTAAACCTCTGCATAGCGACCCTGCCCTGCCGTTTGCTTGTCCGTCGGCCGAATGGCCGCCTTGAGATGGGGATGCGACACAGCCTCCTGCCGGCATAATCAGGAAATCTGCCAGTGCCGACAAGTGGGGCCAAGCCGATTCCATCGAGCATGCACGCTGCTCGCCCGAGGCCATCGTTGACGCGTCCGCGCATTGAAGTCATTGATCAATCGGCTGATCCAGTCGTGCAGTAGTGAGCAAACTGTTCTGCGGAGAGCGCGAAACCCCTCTGCCTGGCGAGTTCCCAAGGACGTTCGCATTGGTGCGTGGATTCACACCAGGAATACCCAGCCGAACCAATACAACCATGTGCATCGCGATCTGCACCGACAACGGGTGACGGGCTGCTGGGCGGCGAGGCCGCGCAAGCGCTTAGCAAGCATGTCATCGTGACAGTGGCCAGGTAAAGAGAAAAGTAGTCTCGGCGCATAAAATGAGTCCCGGATTTGTGTGACGTCGGATTTTGGTCTTTTTGCCGTTTGCGAGTCGCGCAATAGCGCTTGTGGGCTAACCGGCAGCGAGCCGCTGCCGGTTCCGACCGCGCTCGATGCTAACGGCCAATCTGCTGTATCCCCGCCAGTCGCCAGGCCGGGTCGCCATGCTCGTGGCCCACGATGTTCCAGACCTCCTCAAACGGTTGCGCCGTCTGCGCGTCCTCGTCTTCCCGCATCTGGCCGTGAAAGCGAAGGCTAACCAGTGTTTCGCTGCCATTGTGTTCCGTGCTCAACAATTCCACGTCCAGCTGCGTGATTTCCGTATGGCTCGGCTGGTTGCCCCGATCTTCCAGGTCCCGCTTGATCACCGCGAACATTTCCGGGGTTGTCAGCTCGAAAAGGTCGCCTTGTTCGTTCTGGTCCCAGGCGCGTTGCAGACGCAGGAACAAGGTCCTGGCCGATGCCAGCAAGACCGCCTGATCGAGCCCGACAGGCAGCCCCGGCACTGTCGTTGTTTGTGCCGCTGCGGCGGAATTCATCGCTGTGCGCGGCCAGGCACCGAAATTCGTCTCAGGCGCCGCCTGCCCGCTCTGATTCATGAGCAAGGAGCCGTTCATGCGCTGCCCGTTCGCCGCGTCGTGCCCATAAGCGAGATCCGGACGGCGCCGGTTGGCAAGGAAGCGGAACAGCATGATGCCGGCGACAATCACGAGGCCGATCACCACTACGCTCGACAGCATCTGGGCCAGCCCTTCACCCAGCCCCAACGACGACATCAGCGCGGCAATGCCGAGTCCTGCGGCCAGGCCGGCGAGCGGGCCCATCCAGCGGTTGGCTGGCTTCGCGGCAGCGGCCGCCGGCGCGGCCTGCTGCGCCGGTTGAGCTTGCTGGCTCCGTTGGCCTTGCCCGGACGGCGACACCGTCTGCGACTGGCGGCCGACACTACTACCACCGCCAATACGCTTCGCTTCGGCATGGTTGGAGGCGACAGTGCCCGCGACGAGCACTAGCGCCATGGCCAGGACAGCTGTACCACGCGTCACGACACTCGCAAGGCGTCGCAACTGATTGATTGTGTGCGAATACATAAGAATCTCTTTCGTGTAGGACAGAAACTCGCGAAGGTCGCCCGAACGCGTCTTTCCATCGCGAACCGCAAATAGCGAACAATACCGCTCGTACGATGCCACCGTAGCCGTGCAAGCATGGCTTGCTTAGACGGCATCAGGCTCAGCGCTCCAGGTGCACTCGCGTTGACTCGCGCGGCGCCTCGCGACGCGCGCCTGGCGCCTGCGGACGATCGAAGAAACGGCGCGGGCAAGCGCGAGATCGAGGGCGCCGCGCCAGTCTTTCGCAATCGACGTCACCACGACCGGATTCGCACCGGGCACCTGCACCTGCACCTGGCAACGCTTATCGAGTCCGCGGCGCGGGCCGTTGACGTCGGAGAGATTGACGGTGGCCCGGGAAACCAGCCAGGCCATCCGGCGGAACACAAACTGGGTGCGTTGGCGCGCAAAGCTGCGCAAGCGTGCAGCTTCAATGTCGCAGGACTTGAACAGGACTTGCATGAGACCTCCATCAGAAACAGAAAGAAAAGACGGGTTAGCGAAACAACGACCGCCGGGGCGGAAGCCTGAGTGCTTAGTCGTTGAAGCCAGTTTATCGGTTTAACGCGCCATTACAATCACCTTTCACCCAATAGATACTTGTCGCGTCTGCAACGTCACCCCCAGTGGGCGGAAAGCAATTACAAACGACGAAACGCCGGAGCGAATGACGAATTCGCGCCGGCGCAAAAATGCAATGAAACGCTAATACTGGAAGGGGATGGAATGCCGGTCTGCGCGGCTGAATGCAGGCCCGGTTGCAGACGATGAAGCGGCGACGATGCCGCTCGCTGGAGATCACCGGGCCGGGCAGTCGAAAGCGCCCGGCCATCCGGCTGATAGCCCATTAACTTCCTTTGTAGATCGAATGATCCGAGGCCACCTGGGTCGGTGCGCCGGAAGCGGCCGAGCCCGATTTCACGCCACCGTGGCCACTGAGTGCCTGCTGAGCCGCCACGCTTTTCAGCGCGGCCTGGAGGTGCGTGGGGTAGTGCGCGTCACCGTGGTTGCCGTCGTAGCCCGCTTGCCGCAGCTGGGCCAGCTCCGCGCGCACTTGCTCACGGGTGAGGGGGCCGTTGCTGTTAGCGGATGCAATCGTCGGCAGAACGAGGACCGAAACGAGTGCGATAACCGGAATGAATGTTTTAGCCATGGTTAATTCTCCAATTTAATTTCAGAAACAGAAAATACTGGGTTAGCGAAACAACGACCGCTGGGGCGGAAGCCTGTGTGCTTAGTCGTTGAAGCCAGTTTATCGGTTTAACGCATCATTACAATCACCTTTCACCCAACAGATACTTTCCGCATCTGCAACGTCATCGGGGTACCTCGCGGCGCAAAGCAATTACAAACGACGAAACGCCGGAGCGAAACGAATTCGCCCCGGCGCAAGAATGCAATGAAACTGTCGCTAATACTGGAAGGGGGATGGAATGCCGGTCTGCGCGGCTAAGTGCAGGCTGCCGTCACGCGCGTTCGTCAGGCCGCTGGCCGCGACCTGCGCAGTCGTGGTGGTCTCGCGCAAAATCCAGGCCGGTGTTGGTTATCGCCGCAAGACGTTATTCATCGTGGCCCGCCGTCCTGCGACTGCGCGCCATCGAATCGCACCCAGTTGGGCGCACTGCCGGACAGCGGTGCGGCAGCCTACAGCAAAAGCAGCGTTGCCGAGACGACGCACGTCGGCACGACGGCAGCGAGCAACAGGCCGAGCAGGCTGACTGACTCATCATGGAATCCCTTGTGCACGATGGCGAGTCCTGCGGGATTCGGCGCGTTGGCGATCACTGTGAGACCGCCTCCAGCGACTGCGCCGGCCAGCAGCATGTACTTCGCCTGGTCCGGAAGGCCCGCGATCAGCGAGCCGAGATAGGTAATCGCCGCGTTGTCCATGATCGCCGTCAGGCCAAGCGCGCCGGCATAAAGTGCGTAAGCATCGAGCGATGCGACGACCGGCTGCAGCCACCATCGCTGCAAACCCCCGAGCACGACCAGGCCGCCGAGAAAGAACGCTACCAGCAGGCTCTCGCGCAACATCAACGGCGACTGGTACTGCTCGTATGCCTGCGTGAAGCCCAAAAAGAAAAGCAGGAGGCCGATGAAGATAACCGGGTGATGGGCCGACAGCACCACCGCGACGAGAAAGCCGGTGTGTATCAGCGTGACGCCCGTCGGAACGGGAACCGCGGCGGCGGGCGCGTCGTTGCGCTCTGCGTGCTTCGGGAGCTTGCGGTGCATGAATAGCAGCAGGCCTGTGGCGTTGACCAGCACAGCAATGGCCGCCTTCCAGCCAAACTGCGCCGCCATAAACGCGCTGTCCCATCCCCAGGCGGCGGCAACCATCAGCACCGGAGGCGCGGCATAGGCGGTCAGCATGCCGCCGACCGACACGTTGACAAACAGCACCGCGAGCGTCAGATATTTCCAGTGTTCGGCGATCGGCGACCTGAAAAGCCGGTCTCGCAGGATCAGCGCTGCCAGCGTCATTGCGGCCGGCTCCGTGATGAACGAGCCGAGCAACGGAACGAGGGTCAGGGAAAGCCAGATGACGCCTGTTTCCGTCTTGACGGGAAGGACACGCGCGATGTGCGACACGAGCGTCGTGACCGCGTCGAGAATGGGCCGGCTCGCGGCGATCACCATGATCACGAAGACAAACAGGGCTTCGGTGAAGGAGCGCGATTCAGCATAGGCCACGGCCTGCGCAGAACCGGTTAGCGCGACGATAGCCAGACACAGGATCAGGGCCCAGAGGCCGAAGACGACTTCCACTTCGCCGAGAAAGTGAAACAGGCCCGCGTGGTGCGGGTACCGGTGGGCCAGAACCTCGAAGCGTTTCGCGAGGAGCGTATGAAGCAGGGCCAGTCCGAAGATGACTGTGCCGGCGATTTCAACTGAATGTGGCATGTGTTCGCTTTGAATGGCGATGGAACGGACTCTGGAACGCACGCGGTTGGTGTTGCCGCCGGCCGGATCGCTGGCCTCGCTTTTAGGCAGCTCTCAGCGTAGCCACGACATCGTGCCGCGTATCGGTATCGACGCGGGCAAGCAGCCTGACCGTGCGGAGGCCGATCCTGAGCGCGTCGACTTCGAGAAAGTTTCCGGAGGCCGCCATGAGGTTTGTAGTGCAAATTAATTGTGTCAATCCAGAATTCTGGCGGCAGGGCCGAGCGGCGCCTGGAATTCGTTGAACTTAAATTCTTATCGAGGGGCTAGCCGGACTCAATCGCCAGTTGACAGTTTCATTTGATCTATGAGGGTTGGCGGCCGAAATTCCCCTCGATTCTGCGCGTGAAGCATGCGCGGCAGCAATTGGCGTGAGGCGTCTAACGCGCTCAGCCATTCACATCTGATCGCCTGGCACGGACCCGTTGTTCAATGGAGTGTTACTCCGGCATCGCCGACGAATGGTGATTGAGGATCTTCCACTCCCCATCAACCTTCTTGTACACGAATGTATAGCGCGCATGCACCTTCTGATGCTTGCCGTTCTTCACCATGTCGAACGTATAGACGCCCGTGTCCAGCGCCGAATCGTCGCTCAGCAAGCGGATCTCGCGGAGGTTGATCGTACCGTGCGGTTTCAGCTTCAGAAACCTCACGAAATAGTCCTTGATGCTGGCGGGAGTCGTGCGGACTTCATTGGAAACCGTTGGCTCCAGTACGGCATCGGGTGCGTACAGCCTGGCAACGGAGTCGGCGTCGCCCGTTGCGAGCGCCTCATTCCACCGATCGAACAGCGACGCGATTTCAGCTTCGCGCTGATTCGTCGGCGCCACGGCGATTTCGCGATAGACCTTCGGTACGAGGGCTTCGCCTGCAAACACGCTAGTGCTGAAAACAATTGCGGCGGCGATCAAAATCTTCTTCATTTTTGCGTTCAATCCATTTAAACGAGAGCCAACGAGGAGTCGGGAAACTACAGCCACCAGGCGCCTTAGGCTACAAGGGAACCTTTCAGGTATCGCCGGCTGCCAACGGCCAGCCAGCTATGTCGTCAGTCGACCTGTCTGGGACGTATTGTGATATTACACCCAATATTGATGCGCTCGTCAACTATGACGTCATAGGAAAGTTTTAGCCTCGTTGTTCGCAAAAGCTTCGCGCGAACAGACGCCTGATGACGTTGCAAGCGCGGAAACTCACGCGTCGACGCGCACGACGCAACGCTACGACCCACATTCGAGCGCGATCCAGTTTGAAGAGGTTGAGCCGATAATCAAGCAATTCGCGCCGTCGAAAATTCTTTTCACGTTCGACGGCATGCACGATTTGGACAGAGTGATAGATCGCCTCGCTAATGCGTTCCAGAACGCATTGTTGACAATCCAGCCCGCTGTGTCGAACGGCCGAAAGGGCCGGCCCCGGACGGTCGACCTGTGTTGCTGCGGTTGCGCCGCAGCATCGCCGCCAACTTCCGTAGCCGACCCACTTCCGACGTCAGGTCCGGCGTTGTGCCAGTGGCGGTTTCCACGTGGACAAGCGGCGGTCAAACTCTTTGTTCGACCATCGGCGGTCGGTACGTTCTACTCCTGTAGACTGCCGCAATGACCCAAGAAATCGATTACCTCAATCCCAGCCTTCCTTCTGGCCTTCGGTGCGTGTCAATGCCCGTGGTCGATGCGACCCCCACAACGCTTGATGGATTCGGCAGGCTTGTAGCAGACCCGAGCGAGTGTTCGATCGAGATTGTGCAGTGGCCGGCAGTGGGTGCAAGGCCCGTTGACCCTGGAACCGGTGATGAGGCAGGCACGACCGAAGGCACATTTGTGAGCGAATGGCGCGGGGACATTCTGTACGGTCGAAACGAGGCTGTGGGCGGCAACTACATCCTTGCGTACGCAGTGGAGCCTGAAGCAGCCCGTGACGACAACACCAATGTACCGGAGCGCATGTTGCTTTGGCACGCGAACTACCACCCAGACGGTGGACAACTGTTCTTTCCTCTCGACCATCGCCCGTTCTACGTTCCCTTGGCGCTGCCCGGGGACGACATAGCGCCAGAGAAGTTCGTGTGCTTTCGCTTTGATGGACAGCAGGGCCTCTACATCCATCCAAACATCTGGCATGAAGGCGTGTTCACTCTCGAAGGAACCCAGCGGTTCTTTGACAAGCAGGGCGCCGTCCACGCGCGCGTCTCCGTCGACTTTGCCCGCGAGTTTGGTTGTCTCCTCGAGGCACCGATTGCCCGCGACGCCCAACCTCTTCGAGGCGGCAGCCTACAGCTGTAGCGCGTAGGGAACACCCGCTCCCGCCAGGTCCAGCGGACATACGTCCTCGGTTCGCCAGTATCGCATCCCTTTATGAGAGTGATGAGGCGCGCGCCACGCGCGCGAAGTATCCCTGAAATTAACGGACGTCACCGACAGGCCAACAACGTTAGTCATCGTTCGTCAGGAGAACTGCGAAACGACGTGTCGATTCGAACGTGGAAAACGCAATGACCAGGCCGACGGTGATCGGCACTGCGAGGAAGGCGCCCGCGATGCCCCAGATCGACGACCACACCGCCAGACTGATCAGGATCACCGCGGGGCTCAGGTTCAGTGAGCCGCCCATCAGCCACGGGTCGAGGAGATGGCCGACCACGAAGTTCGCGAGCGTGAGCGAGATGAACAGCACGATCGCCGCGTTCCACTGGCCGAACTGCAGCGCGGCGAGCAGCGTCGGCACCGCGACCGAGATCCACGAGCCCGCATACGGGATGAAGTTCAGTAGGCCGGCCAGCACCGCCCAAAGCCCCGCGAATTCGAGTCCGACGAGCCGCATGCAGGCCCAGCTCGCGATGCCAAGGATCGCGCCGAGCAGGGTCTTCATCGCGAGATAGACGCCGATCTTCGAGTTGATCTCGTCGATTACCGACACGATCCGCGTCGAGTCGCCCGCGAAGTTCACGAGCTTGCGGCGATATTTCGCGTGCTCGATGAGAAAGAACGTCGCATAAAGCAGCACGACGATGATCGCCGCGAGCAGCGACGACACCGACGACAGCGTGGCGGTTATGATCGCCTGCACGTTGACGCTCGCTAACAGGTCGCGGCGGATCGCAGCCCAGTTGGCCTCCGTTTCGATGTGCAGCAGCGCGGCGAACTTCGTAAACAGTACGAGCAGCGTCGCCTCGTACTTCGGCGCGACGGCCATCAGCCGGTCCCTGTCGGACAGCAGCAGGTCGACCGACAGGTAGACCGTGAAGAGCATCAGCGTCGCAGCGATCGCGTGGCGCAGGCCGTCCCGCAGGCGTGCACCGAGGTAGGGAATGCGGCGCAGCAGGTTGGCGCGACCGAAGACCACGTACGTCGCGATGATGCCGAACGCAATTGGCACCAGCACGGGGCGGCCGACATACAGTCCCCACCCGGGCAGTGTGGCGAGCACGGCCGCACATGTGCATTTCAGCAGGCCCGGGTCCATGCGTTTCCTCGCGAGCAGCGCTGCCTGGCGGGTTGTGGGCCGCCGCGTCAGTCGCAGGGGGACTTTTCGTCGGGTAGCGTCGGGTCGGCGGTGCGGCGCTTGCGCCGTCCTCGCCACAGCAGGCTGACGACGAGCGCGACGACACCCGCGCCGATCACGATCGCCATCGCAGCCGGCAGGTGCGAGCGGACCCACGGCACGTTGCCGAAAAAATACCCGGGACCCGCAAGTGAGCATATCCAGATCACCGCACCGCCGGTCGCGAAGCGCACGAAGCGGCGAAACGGCATCTTCGTCGCGCCGGCGAGCGCGGGCGCGACCGCCCGGACGATTGCGATGAACGGAGAGTACAGCAGCAGCGCGGCGCCGTGACGTACGTAGAGCGCGCGCGTTCGCGCAGTCACCTTGTCGATCCAGCCGCTGCGCTTCGGGTTCCATACCGACGCGACGGCACGTGCCAGCGCGTAGTTGAACACTTTTCCTGCAACCGCGGCCGCGACCAGCAACGGCGCGAGCCACACAGGCTGCAGCACGCCGACGGCAGCGAGCGCGCCGGACAGGAACAGGAGCATGTCCGCGGGCAGAATGACGAGCGGTAGTACGCCGACACTGCAGAAGACGATCGCCCCGAGGATTGCGTAGGCCAACGGCCCATGCCGGACCAGCAGCGCTTCGAGGTCCTGGTCCAGTTGCAAGACGAATTGCACGAACGTGGCCATGTGTGCCGGCTACGTGTCCGTTGGTGGAGGGGGAAGTATAGCGGCAAGCGCGCAGCAGTCCCGCGCTTCGGCGAAGCGCTCTACAACTCGCTGGCCGAACCGAGACAGCTGATGGTGGTGAAGGCGGCTGAACATAACGACTGGATGGGCCGCGTCGACGAAACCTGGTGGCGGGAGGCGATCGGCTTGCTGCTCACGCCTTCGCATTGAAATATGAAAGCACGCTCCGTCCCGTCGAGCTGGAAACGCTTCTATGTCCTCGATGCGAAGAACAGGCCTGTCGAGGTGTTCGACCGCGGCGAGTGGTCGCGCTGGATGACTGAGAACGAACTGATCTTCCGCCGCACGCTGCTGGACGAATCCGGCGTGACGGTCACGACCCGCTCCCGCGGTGTGTCCCAACCGAAAACCGGGGAGGTTTCGCTATTCGTGACGCGCATCGCCGGATTGGAAGCGCGAGACAACACGAGCTATGGAGCAAGTACGCTCGATGAGGCGCTGGAGCAGCATGAGCGCATCGTGCAGAAAATCCTCCGGATCCTGACCGCGCGGTGATCGCCACAGCGCGACGATTCTCCGCGAGACGCAAATGCCACAGAAGGCGCAAGGGCGTGTAGATTAGGATCTTGTTGCGACCCACCACTGTGTCTTCGAATCGGTCGCCATCCGAACCAGTCCTGAAGTTGCACAGGAGCCGGCATGAACACGAAGCACAGCAAGAAAGGGCATCTCGAAGCCGCGGCGTCACACCACGAGCAGGCCGCGCGACATCACCGCGAGGCGTCGCGGCATTTCGATGACGGTCAAGACTTTGCCCACGCCGCACATCAGGCGATGATGGCCCATGGCCACACGTTGCATGCGATCGATCAGGCACACGACGCTGGCGCGCACAGCGCCAATACGCCATCAATAACGCCTCCATCGACCGGCTCAGCCGCAAGTGCCGCGGACGTGGCAAAACATCATGCGGCGGCCGTGGAGCTTCACATTCAGGCGGCGCAGCATATGCGCCACGCCGTCAAGCTCTTCGATCAGGATCGTAGCGCAGCCTCCCACGACGCACAGCTAGCGCTCTCCCTTGCACTGCGCGCTTTGTCCCATGGCAACGAAGCAGCCAGACTATTTGTCAAGCTCGCTGCCAGTGGTGCATCGTGAGTTAAGGCCGGTTGAATTCAAGCCAGTCACATCTTATTTGGTGGAGTATTCGGAGTGGTGCGGTATCCGCTTATACCAATTCTTGAGCGTACCGAAAGCTGAATCGCTTTCTGCACGGCATGCACGCCGTACAGCACCAGGTTGTCGCGCGGATCTACGGTCGCGGGCCTGCCGCAAAGATCCGCGCATTGATAGGTATGGCGCAATCCAGCGCGCCACTCGCGACCAGGCCTTTCGCTCCACTCAGGTGAAGCCGGTAAGGAAAGGTGCTCAACCCGCGTAGCGCTGAAACTGGCTCGTTCAACTACACTTCGTCGCCTGAGCGGACGGGCAAGGAGGAGCGCGCTGGTCATCTGGGAACGAGCTGTAGATGCGGTGCTGCTGTACGCGCTTAAACCGCGACCGCTAAAAGAGCCGCTGATGGATGTTGGATTCGCTCGTTGACAATGAGATCAGGACTCAACTCTTGTTTGTTGAACGACCCAAACTGGGCCGAACCAGAAGTTCCTCTCCCTGCTCGCGCGAGGCCACGCAAGTACTAGTGCATGGTATGCGTGACGTGGAAATAGATTTCAGGCGCCTCATCGCGCCCCGTCCTGCGCTTCGCTGTCCGACGCATCAATGCACGCATATGCGACCCACGTACGAGATTTGCCGAAACCGCCGCATTGGCATCGCGGAGTGCAGTGGCCAGTTCGTGCGCAAATACGCGTTGAAACACCGCCAGCGCTCGTTCATTTCCTCTACCACCCGTTGCGAATAGCCAGCGAGCGAGTCACGACAACCATTTGCGGTATCGCGCTCGAACAACTCATCCGCTATCCGCTGCGCCGCCGTTTGCCAGTTATCCCGATTCGCCGGTTCACCAGCCTCGGTGGGTAGTTTCGCATCGCACTCTGGGAGCGCCATTTCGTCGGGCAAAGTCATCCCAGATGTCCCGCGCCATGCCTGCAACACGATCCGTAGCATACCGAACGTGGTCAGCCCGACATCGCCGTCGTTATAGAGGAAGCAGTACACGCACAACGTCAGCCAGCACACCAGCACGATCACACCGAAAGTCACGCGCGACAGCCGGCTCAGCACTCTCGCGCACCGCGAAAACAGAAACAGAACGGCAAACCATTCGGCGCTGATCGACCACGACACGAAGTTCCAGCTCGCTTCGCGACGAAACATCGGCCGACGAACACCAGAAACGTCACCAGATACAGCGGATACACGCGCGCAAACCGCTTGACGATAAACGATCGCGATAGTCGACCCAGCCGAACGCGGTCGCTCGCGAAGGAAGATATGTATAGGCAAGGATGAAGCCGCGCAGCATGAAAAAGATGTCAACACCCCAGACCCAGTTATCGATGAGTTGCACAATGCCCGGTGGCAGCCCCCTTCGTTGTCGGCAAAGTGATGAACGACGGCGAGCAACGCCGCGAACGCACGCAGCCCAGTCAGGCCGTAGATCTTTCGCATTGAATTGCCCGGCGATCACGCAAGTGAGCACGACGCAGCGCCAGGTAAAAGAGGTGCGGCCACGCGATGCGCGGCTCCCAGCGGCAAATAGTGTTGATGCAACGATGTTGCGAGACAGACCTACCCTCCTCGCGCTGCCGGCCTTCGGTATCGGCTGTTTGCAGACTGATGCGGGTGTGGTTACCGGTTCGCCCGACAACTGGTGAGAGGCCGACGGCAGCACGGCAATTGCATCGTATAAGTTCGCCGCAACGCGGTGTGTGCGCTAACACCCCACTTGATCTGTAAGGTCTCGAGGGTGCGCCGACGAGTCGCTTCGGGCCTGATACAGCCGTTTGCGGTCAGCGTTGCGCCGCGTCCGGCGCGACGTCGTGGCGCAACGCATGGCCAGCCTGGTCGGGAACGTGGAGCGGGTCGTACGACCGTGGCATCGCGAGGTTGCGCGCAACGACGGTATCGGCCTGTGCGCTCGGCTGCTGGCGTGGCGCGCCGTATGCGGCTATCGCTTGCGCGGGTGCCGACGCGAACCACAAGATCCTGCCGGCGCATTCGATGCCAACCTGACGTCCGTTCCAGTAGACAGCGTTTTCCATCGCGACCTCTCCCGAACATGAAGAACGTCATCATCCGCGCTGCGCCTCGCGTGTCCGTCTGCCAGCGCACGTCGAGCCATCAGTAGTCGCTTCAATCATAGGTGGCCCGGTGCGCTGCGCATGACTTGTCACCAAATGAGGTCCTTTTGTCACGGCGATGCGGGAATGTGTTTGCCAACCCCTGTCAGTCAGTTGATTAATGACCAAATCTTTAAATAGTGTTTTGCGCGGTCAACGCGATGGGGAATGGGTCGTTTACAAAGAATTAGACTGCGAGTTATGCAATCGGCAAATTGCGTACGTTCAGTTCAGGAAAAGCGAAACACCTGTCGATGCGGCAATGCACAAGTTTGTCACGTTTTAGTCATGCGACAACGTTAGATGCAGCGCGGCGAAAATATCGATCGGTCGTGCTGAAACATAGGCTGGGCATGGCTCGAGAGGGACTGGCAGAAGGAGCGGGACGAGATGATTTCGCGCTGGCAATTAAGCGGATCAAGCAGACCGCGAAACGCAGGCAATAGTCAGACGATAAATTTTATTCAATCCTTCCGCTGGTGTGTCGGCTTGTGCCGTTAAAGCAACAGAGTGTGTATGACTCGCATCGGACACTGGTGCGATGCAGGGAACGAGGCCGATAATCGATTCGCAAAGGAGAAAGATCATGGATGCCAAACCACCGAAGATTCCGACCCCGGACAAAGTTCTTTACCCGGATCCGGAACCTGTGGCCGTCGAGTTTTTGGGAGCCGAGCTGCCCGAGCATGTTCGCGCTTTCTTTGACGAACAACGCAAGTCGTGCGATCCGAAGTAACGGTTCCTTGGCGCGGCGCAGCATTCGCGCTCGTTGATTTCACGCGCAGCGAATACTCGCGTCCTCATTACGCGTCCGACATCTCCGTCATGACGGTGGATCAGCTCGCCTGAGCACAGCAGTTGCACTGGGCCACGCGGCTCGAGCGTGTACGCGCGTCCTTCTCTCGCCCACTTCGCCCCGACGATCCGTGTGAATCGACCCGGTGCTCGCAGGTTGCGGCGCATCATTTATTCTTCTGGTTTTTCCGTCAACGGCCGCCCGGCCACGTCCATCTCATGAATCATTTGCATCGCTTCGGCGCGTCATGCGCGCTCGTCATCGCCGCCGCCTTCGCCTTCTCGCCCGCCCCAGCCCTCGCCGACGGTGACGACACCGCGCTCACGAGCCTGATCGCGCTGGTTTCGCAGCGCCTTGCACTCGCGGAACCGGTCGCACGCTGGAAGTGGGCGAACCACCAGCCGATCACCGATACGCCGCGTGAAAACGCGCTGCTCGCCGAGGTGGAAAAGCGCGCCGCGGCGGCAAACGTCGACCCGGCGTTCGCCCGCGCGTTCTTCCAGGATCAGATCGATGCGAGCAAAGACGTGCAGAACGCGCTCTTCGCGAACTGGCGTCGCACCCAGCCACCGCAAGGTCCCGCACCTGATCTCGCAACCAGCACCCGACCGCAGCTCGACAAGCTGACACAGTCGTTGATGGCGAGTCTGGCGCGCGTGCAGCCGCTGCGCGCGGCGGACGATTGTCCGTCGCGGGTCGCGCAATCGCTGGCTAACTGGAAGGCGCTGACGCGCTATGACTCTGCGCATTCGAGCGCGTTGACGCACGCACTAGGTCACGTGTGCGAGACGGGCGGAGTCGGCGCCACCGGCTGATTCCGGTAACGCCACGGCGCGCGCCCGTCGCATAAGCGTCACGCGACGATGCTCGACTCAGGGCTGTCACGCGACACGCTCAACGGCATCACGCGCAGGCCTCGCGCCAGATGGCTTTGCAGGATACGGTACGTCGAGAGTTCGAACGACCCAGCCAGCGTCGACGCATGCAGCTGCGCCGCCGCGACGAGCGAGGGCGCGTGTCCGAGGTAGCGCCAGCGATCGACCACGTGGAAGATACGCTGCGCGTCCTCACGCTCCTCGAACACGATGGGCCCCTCGAACGGCCACGGCGCGTTCGCGGGATCGCTCTTCGTCACGCGCGGCAAGCGGTTGTGGCCCGGCCGCAGCGTTGCGATCCACTGCGCCTCCGCGAGCATCGCGCCGAGTTCGCCGCCAGTCGCGTGCCATTCGACGCGTCGCACGAGCTGCGCTAGCCGCATATCCTTCGACGAACGCCGCTCGCCAGTCAGATGCGAGCGCAGCCGCTGACGCACGCGCACGCTGCGACCGACATACAGCGGCGCATCGTCTTCGCCATAAAACGCATACACGCCACAGCCAACCGGCGCGGTGTCGAGCAAATCTTCGGTGATGTCGCCGGCGAGCCGGTAGCGACGCGTCGTGCGCTCGATCTGCGCGCGCAGCGCTTCCAGCGGCACGAGCGTCGGCAGACGCTGCCAGAACTGCCAGATCAGATCGGCGTCGGCGAGCGCGCGGTGGCGGTCGGACGGCACCAGCGCATGGCGTTCGACCAGCGCATCGAGACCGTGGCGCTTTTCGCCGGGAAACAGCGCGCGCGACAGCCGCACCGTGCACAGCACGTCCGGATCGAACGCGATTCCCGCGCGACGAAATTCGCTGCGTAAAAATCCGCGATCGAAACTCGCGTTGTGCGCGACGAACAGCTTGCCGTTCAAACGCTCGAACAACGCGGGCGCGATCGACTCGAACGTCGGTGCGCCGCGCACCATGTCGTTCGTGATGCCGGTCAGCTGTTGGATGAACGACGGAATCGGCTGCTGCGGGTCGATCAGGCTGCTCCAGCGCGAGACGCCGGCCAGCCCGACTTCGACGACGCCAACCTCAGTAATGCGGTGCTCGCTCGTGGAGCCGCCGGTCGTTTCGAGATCTACGAAAACGATGGGTGCATCGAGTGCCGGTTCCGGCGAAAGCAGTTCAGACATGGGACAAGGGATTCGGGCGCATGAATTTGCGGCAAGTATGCACCAGTTGGACGTTGCGCATGCAGACCGCGCCGCGTGCGCAGCTGGAAACTGCGTCGGCATGGGCCGTCGATTTTGCGCTGAAATCCCGCAGACGCTTAAACCAGACCATTAATCCTGACGTAGTCAATTCGTTTCGATGGATTATCTTCCGACAATAATGCGTATTGTTGAACCACGCAGTTACCGAAGATCCGACCTGGGAGACATCTAGATAAAAATAAAAACCCTCGCGCGACGGCGAGGGTTTTTCGCTCCCGATTGCGCGGGCGGCGCGCCCAGCCCAGCGCATTTACAGCGGCTGAATGTTGGCCGCCTGCTTGCCCTTCGGGCTGGTCTTGACTTCAAAAGACACGCGCTGATTTTCCTTCAACGACTTGAAGCCCTCGCTGCGGATCTCCGAAAAGTGCGCGAACAGATCCTCGCCACCCACGTCCGACGTAATGAAGCCAAAACCCTTAGCATCGTTGAACCATTTGACGATACCAGTTTCCATTTCCTGTTTTCCTCTGTGATTTATCCAAAGCGGGCGTTGCCCTTGAATCGATCCAACCCCGATTCAATTGCCTATATCTGGTCAAGGCAGAAACAGCCAATCAAATTCGGCTTTGCCGTTATACGGGGAACAGAGAATGACCGTCAAGTAAACTTTTCATATGCGTTTAGCGTATAAAAAGATAAGACTTCAAACTACACGGATATAGGTCGGGGCGTCAAATTTACCTGAACGAAAATAATCCGAAGTCCGCAAACGGGAAAATTTGCGAAAATATGCAATACGAATGTAACAAAGTCTATCTTTGCGTAAGTGTTTGTCCGACTTGTTGCGGCGCCGCCTCACTCGCATGATGCAAGTCAGTTGTAGCGATGCGCTTCAGGAGGTTGCCATGCTGTCCAAGGAAATTCACCGTCTCTTCACCTGGCTCACTCATTCGCACGCAAAGGTCATATCAGACCAGCCCGCACAGATTGGGGATTCACGCACCGTTTTCGACTTCGATCCGATGTGGCACGGAGACCACTGGCAGAACCTGCTCTCCTCGCCAATGGATGCGCGCCGTTATGTGATGGAAGACTGGAGCGTGCCCGCGCAGGCGGACTGGGACGACGTGGAAGGTACTGCGCCCGCTCATTAGAGACATTCGCGAAACTCGTCCGCCATAAAAAAAGCGCGACTGAAAGGTCGCGCTGACAAAGGTTTGGAGATCTTTTTCGTCAACGAAAAAGTCTGCTTCGGAAAGCAGAAGTTACAGTATAGCGGTCATAGGCAAGTTCGATTATTCACATAATTAACAATCGTCTATTGCCGCCGCAACAACAATCGTTTTCCCGCATTTCTTCCCGTTGTTTTTCCGCATCGTTCGGTGTCGCGAATCAGCAACGCGCTTTAGGAAAATTCAGACGCCGAATCCGCCCAGTCGGCGCAAAGCCTTTATCCATAAGGCTCGAATGGCGATTAACGATCGTTTCTCCTCGCGTAATACTTTATTGCGCGAATCGGAACGCCAACTCCCGGAAGTGTCTCTCTACACTCTGCCTAATCGGAAACCGGCGCGGATCTGGTCAACGCGCTTCTCACGCGGATTCCGCTTCTCGCAGCGCTCGCGTGAAGGTCTCCTAAGCCAGGGTTTTATATCTCTCTCGCTCTTGGAGTTATATCAATGAAGAAGACACTCATGGTCGCTGCCCTGTCGGGCGTTTTCGTAACGGCAGCGCACGCGCAAAGTAGCGTCACCCTGTATGGCCTGATCGACGCCGGAATCACTTATACGAACAACCAGCATCCGAATCCGAGTAGTAACCAGCACGGCGCCAACGTGGCGATGACGAGCGGCTCGGTGAACGGCAGCCGTTTCGGCCTGCGTGGCGCTGAAGATCTGGGCGGCGGTCTGAAGGCCATCTTCACGTTGGAGAACGGCTTCGGCATCAATGACGGCACGCTCAAGCAGAACAGCCGTCTGTTCGGCCGTCAGGCCTTCGTCGGTCTGTCGAGCGACCAGTTCGGTGCCGTGACCCTCGGCCGTCAATACGACAGCATGGTCGACTACGTCGGACCGCTGGCACTGACCGGCACGCAGTACGGCGGCACGCAGTTCGCGCACCCGTTCGACAACGACAACTTGAATAACTCGTTCCGTATCAACAATTCGGCCAAATTCCAGAGCGCGAACTACGGCGGCTTCAAGTTTGGCGGCTTGTACGGCTTCTCGAACCAGGCTGCCGGCTTCGCCAACAACCGCGCTTACAGTGCGGGCGCGTCGTATAACTGGGGCGGCCTGAACGTTGCCGCTGCGTACATGCAACTGAACAGCAATGGCGCGAACAGCGCAGCCGCTGCGTTCAACTCGGGTGGCGCGGTGTCGGGCGACAACACGTTCTTCGCTCAGCGTCAGCAAACGTGGGGCGCAGGCGCCAACTACGCGTTCGGCCCGGCAACGGTCGGCCTCGTGTACTCGCAGACGAACCTGCATGGCTTGGCAGGTATCAGCGCGGCCGCATCGGGCATAACGAGCGGCATCGGCTTCCCGACCAACAGCGCTCAGTTCCAGAACTTTGAAGCCAACGCCCGTTACGCGCTGACGCCGGCAATCAGCATCGCTGGCGCGTACACGTACACCCGCGCCAACCTGTCGAGCTCGCACGTGCACTGGAACCAGGTCAACCTGCAAACCGCGTACGCATTGTCCAAGCGTACCGACGTGTATCTGCAAGGCGTGTATCAGGCAGCAAACGAAGACTCGATCGTTAACGCCTACATCAATGGCGTGGGCGGTGCTTCGGGCAACAACAAGCAAGTCGCTGTGACCGCAGGTCTGCGTCACCGCTTCTAAGCACTGCGCAAGGACTGGCAGTAGAGAAGGCGCCGTTCGCGGCGCCTTTTTTTATGTCCGTGCCGACGTGGGTTTTTGCCGCTTTGTGCGCAGGCCTGCGTGCGTGCACGTGAGCCCAGGTCCTCGCCAGAGGCCTAGCGGCCGCTATCAGGCAGCGGATACTTGACGTCGAGAATGTCGATCGACTGCGGACCGGCCGGCGTGAACAGCGTGACCGTATCGCCGACTTTAGCCTTTAGCAGCGCACGCGCAATGGGCGAAATCCAGCTTACGTGCCCGATGTCCAGGTCGACCTCGTCGACACCGACGATCGTGACCTGATGCTCTTCGCCGTCCTCGGTCGCATAGTCGACCGTCGCGCCGAAAAACACCTGGTCGACGTTTTCCTGCCGGCTGCTATCGACGACCTCGGCTAGATCGAGCCGCTTGGTCAGAAAACGGATGCGCCGGTCGATTTCCCGCAGACGGCGTTTGCCGTAGATGTAGTCGCCATTCTCCGAGCGGTCGCCGTTCGACGCCGCCCACGACACGAGCTTGACAACCTCGGGCCGCTCGACATCGATCAGATGCAGCAATTCATCACGCATACGCCGATGACCGGCGGGAGTCATGTAGTTTTTGGTGCCTGCGGGCACGTCGGGCTGGGCGATGTCGAGATCGTCATCGTTGTCTTCGCTCGACTCTTTGACAAAGGCCTTGTTCATAATCATCCATTAACAGCAACTAGCAACAATCTCATAAAAGGTTACACGATCGGGCCGGAGACACAAATCGCCGTGATGGGCTTCCGTTTTTCAAATCTGTTGGCTATAATCTCGTTTCTGTGTGCGGCTGTAGCTCAGTTGGATAGAGTACTTGGCTACGAACCAAGGGGTCGTGGGTTCGAATCCTGCCAGCCGCGCCACCTTATTCGAGAGCGCCCTTACAGGGAGCTCTCAGGTTTCATCAGTTTTTACAGTAAGCATCACCGTTTTGCGTGCGGCTGTAGCTCAGTTGGATAGAGTACTTGGCTACGAACCAAGGGGTCGTGGGTTCGAATCCTGCCAGCCGCACCACCTGTGAAGGGCCTTCCAACCGGAAGGCCCTTTGTTTTTTCTGGCGCACCATGCCGTGCCCGTGCGCCAGCAACTCATCGCGGCGGCGACTGGATATCCCCAATTTGCCCATCAGGGTGCGGCAAGTCCTCGACGACCCCGCCCACCGTTTGCTCGCTGATCGTGTCGGTCCGCATGCCGGTCAGTGCCTGGCGCTCGCGCAGCACGTCGTCGACGGTATCGCCGAAACGGCTCACGACAAACGCCCGCAGCAAAGCAATGCGCAGCGAGTCGCCCATTCCCTCCGAGGCTCGCTGCCCGCCCTTGAACTCAGCGACGCATACCGCGCCTTTATCGCTCTGCTCGCGCACGTCGAGCCGCATCGCGCGCTCAAGCACAACGGCAGCCGCCTCCCATGATGCGGAAGGTGTAAAACGCCCGTCCCACGGACGACCACGATCGTTGCCGCGGATCGCAACAGTCTCGCCACTATCGGTAAAGTAGATTTCGCGCACGAAATCGTGCAGGCTGCGCGCCACCCAGTAATCGAGCGCCACGCCAGCGAGGTCGGACACGTTCATCTGCGTTCCCCCTGGAGTTCAGGTGAGACCTGCCTTGAGTTGTATCCTGAGCCGCCGCACGAAAGATGCCTGACTGGCGTGAAGCGCTAGTCCAAGCCGCGCCGACGCCCAGCCGGAAGCCGTTCAGTAGTCCGCGCGCTCGCGGTCGATGCGCATGCCGCCGTCGTGGCGGTGATGCCCCTCTTCGCTCGGCCGCTCACGCGTGATGCGCATCACATCGGGATTCGTGCGCACGCGCCGCATCACATTGGCCAGATGCACCCGGTCGCTGACCTGGATCACGAAGCGCAGAATCGTGGATTCCTGCGACAGATCTTCGTCCATCGCGATATGGACGATGTTCGCGTCCGCCGATGTGATGTCGGCCGCTACGCGGGCGAACACGCCCTTGGTGTTCTTGACCAGTACCTTGACCGCGACATCGAACAGCCGCCCCGGCTGCGGCGCCCACGCGACGTCGATCCAGCGGCCCGGATCGCGCCGGTGGATACGCTGCGCGACGCGGCAGTCGGTGGTATGAATCGCCATGCCGAGACCGATGCCGATATAGCCCATGATGTCGTCGCCCGGAATCGGACGGCAACACGCGGACAGCTGCACCGACATGCCCTCGGTACCGGTGATGACGACCGGCGGCGCGTGCGGCGTCGAACCGGACTCGGAGCGCGAGCCGTCGTCGTCGGCGTCGCGCCCGCTCATCAGCACTTCGATGCGCTTGGCCATCACCGCGGCGACCCGCCGGCCGAGACCGATGTCCGCGAAAATTTCCTGACGGTTCTTGTTGCCCGTCCACTGCACGAGCTTTTCCCACGCCTCCGGCGTCACGTCCGATAGCGCAAGGCCATAGCCCTTCAACGCCTGATCGACGAGACGCTCGCCGAGCTGCACCGACTCGTTCAGACGCATCGTCTTCAGATAATGACGGATCGCCGAGCGCGCCTTGCCGCTGCGCACGAAGCCGAGCCATGCGGGGTTCGGCTTCGAATACGGCGCCGTGATGACTTCGACGATGTCGCCGCTCTTCAGCTCGGTACGCAACGGCAACAGCTCGTTGTTGATCTTCACCGCGACGCACTGGTTGCCGAGGTCGCTGTGGATCGAGTACGCGAAGTCGAGCGCGGTGGCGCCGCGCGGCAGCGCCATGATCTTCGACTTCGGCGTGAACACGTAGACCGCATCCGGGAACAGGTCGATCTTCACGTGCTCGAGGAATTCGCTCGAATCGCCCGCTTCGCTCTGAATGTCGAGCAGCGACTTCAGCCACTGGTGCGCACGCTTCTGCACGTCGTTCAGATCCGCGCTGCCGTTCTTGTACAGCCAGTGCGCGGCAACGCCCGCCTCGGCGATCTCGTGCATCTTGCGCGTGCGCACCTGAAACTCGATCGGTGCGCCGAACGGGCCGACGAGCGTGGTGTGCAGCGACTGATAGCCGTTCACCTTCGGGATCGCGATGTAATCCTTGAACTTGCCCGGAACAGGCTTGAAAAGCGCATGCAACGCGCCGATGCAGGTATAACACTCGAGCGCGCTCTCGACGACCACGCGAAAACCATACACGTCGAGCACCTGCGAAAACGACAGCTGCTTGTCGCGCATCTTCTTGTAAATGCTGAAGATGGTTTTCTCGCGACCGGTAACTTCGGCGTCGAGCTTCGCGTCCGCAATCGCGCGCTGCACCGATTCGAGAATCTTGCCGACCACCTCGCGACGATTGCCGCGCGCCGCCTTCACGGCTTTTTCGAGTGTCGCGTAACGGTGCGGGTTGAAGTTCGCGAAACTCAGGTCCTGCAGCTCGCGATAGGTATTATTCAGGCCGAGCCGGTGAGCGATCGGCGCGTAAATGTCTAGCGTTTCGCGCGCGACACGGCGACGTTTCTCCGACGGCACCGCGCCGAGCGTGCGCATGTTGTGCAGCCGGTCGGCGAGCTTCACGAGGATCACGCGCACGTCGCGCGCCATCGCGAGCAGCATCTTGCGGAAGTTCTCCGCTTGCGCTTCCTCGCGATTGCGAAACTCCATCTTGTCCAGCTTGGACAACCCGTCGACCAGTTCCGCGACCTTCGCGCCGAAGCGCTCGGCGAGCTCCGCCTTGGTCACGCCCTGGTCTTCCATCACGTCGTGCAGCAGCGCCGCCATGATCGCCTGGGCGTCGAGATTCCAGCCCGCGCAGATTTCCGCGACGGCGACCGGATGCGTGATGTAGGGCTCGCCGCTCTGGCGATACTGGCCGAGGTGGGCTTCGTCGCTGAAGTGGAACGCCGCCTTGATGTCCTTGATCTCTTCCGGCTGCAGATAGCCGGACAGCGCAGACGTCAGATTGGCGATGGAGACGACGTCATGCCGGCGCGGCTGCTCCGGCGTGGCGGTCGGCCCGAACAGATGGCGAAACGACTGCTCGAGGACCGCGTCGATGTACTTGCGTGCAGAGGACGGCGAGTCGGTGTCGTGCTCCGCTTCCGTGGCGGTGGGCGGGGTAGCACTCATGGTCGCCTCCGGTAGCGGTCAGGGTTGGACGCAGTTCTGCACGTTGAGCAATCCGGTGTGGCGAATACCGGCAAGTCGAAAACGAAAATCCGTGCGCCTTAGACCGGCACCTTCTTCAGCATTTCGACGCCGACCTGACCCGATGCGATTTCACGCAGCGCGAGGACGGTGGGCTTGTCGCGGCTTTCGATTTTCGGCGTGTGGCCTTGAGCGAGCTGACGCGCGCGATAGGTTGCGGCAAGCGCGAGTTCGAAACGGTTCGGGATCTGTTTGAGGCAGTCTTCGACGGTAATGCGGGCCATGTTGGGTTCCTTCTCAGTATGTTGCTTATTCTACCTTATGTGCTTGACACCACGCCGCGCTCACGCGTGCGGCAGGTGGATGCCGAGCTGCATGAAAAGCTGCGTGTGACGCGCGTACTGCGACGCGAAGCGCGAGCGCGTCGCGCCGACGAGGCACTGCAACTCCGCCAGCGCGCGATCGAAGTTCTCGTTGATCACGACGTACTCCGCTTCGGCCGCGTGCGCGATCTCGCCGCCCGCCGCGAGCAAGCGTCGCGTGATTACGTTCGGCTCGTCCTGGCCGCGCTTTTTCAGACGCTCTTCGAGCGCTTCGAGCGACGGCGGCAGAATGAAAATCTCCACCGCGTTGTTGAATTGCTTCTTCACCTGCTGCGCACCCTGCCAGTCGATTTCGAGCAGCACGTCATGGCCGTTTTTCATCTGCTCCTCGATCCACACGCGCGACGTGCCGTAATAGTTGCCGTGCACTTCCGCGCTTTCGAGAAACTCGCCCGCGTCGTGACGCTGCATGAAATCTTCGACGCTCGTGAAGTGATAGTGCTCGCCGTCCTGCTCCTTCGGACGCGGCGGGCGCGTCGTGTAGGAGATCGACAGACGGATCGCGTCGTCGCTCGCGAGCAGCGCGTTCACGAGCGTCGACTTGCCCGCGCCTGACGGCGCGACGACCATGAACAGGTTGCCGGGATACGCGCCGGCGTACGAATGGCGCGCCGCGCCGGTTTCGCGTGGATGGTGGTCGGTCATGATGTGTGGTGCTCCAGCCTTATTCGAGATTCTGTACCTGCTCGCGCATCTGTTCGATCAAGAGCTTCAGCGTCATCGACGAATCCGCGAGTTCCTTCGCCGCCGCCTTCGA
Organism: Paraburkholderia sp. 31.1; assembly: GCF_014397645.1. NCBI lineage: Bacteria > Pseudomonadati > Pseudomonadota > Betaproteobacteria > Burkholderiales > Burkholderiaceae > Paraburkholderia > Paraburkholderia sp. 31.1. The sequence goes on along the minus strand of NZ_VZQN01000036.1, from coordinate 14,298 downwards.
ACCGAGCGTGTTCGCTTCGCGGTTCAGCTCCTGCATCATGAAGTCGAGCCGCTTGCCGACCTTGCCGCCCTTCTCGATCACGTGACGCGTTTCGTTCAGGTGCGCGGTGAGGCGCGACAGCTCTTCGGCGATGTCGATGCGAATGCCGTACATCGTCACTTCCTGGCGAATCCGCTCGTTGATCTCTTCGCGCGATACGATCGTCACGGCCGCATCCGGCGCGGCGATGCCGAGCGCTTCCTGCAGACGCTCGACGATTTTCTGCTGATGTCGCGCAATCAGCTCGGGCACGAGCGGGGTGATCTTCACGACGATCGTCTCCATTTCGGTGACGTTGGCGAGCAGCATCGTCGCGAGTTGCGCGCCTTCGCGCGCGCGCACGTCGATCAGGTCCGCGATCGCCTGCTTGCCGCATCCGAGCACCGCTTCGCGCAGCGTCTCGGGCGCGATGCCGCTTTCGGCGAGCACGCCCGGCCAGCGCAGAATTTCGCCGGTGCGCAGACGGCCGGCTTCAGGAAACGTGCCGAGCACCGTGCGTTCCAGCTGCGCGAGTTGCGCGAGCGCGTCGCGGTTGATCGCGCCCGCGTTCGCCGACTGCTCGCTGCGCTGCAGATTCACGCGAATGTCGACCTTGCCGCGCGACAGCTTGTTCATCAGCATCTCGCGCAGCGTCGGTTCGACGACGCGCACGTCTTCCGGCATGCGGAAGTTCAGATCGAGAAAGCGCGAGTTCACCGTGCGCAATTCGACCGACACGCTGACGCCACCCGTGCCCGAGGCTGCCACGAGTTCGCGCGTGGCGCTCGCATAGCCAGTCATGCTGTAGATCATCGTATTTCTCGCGATTGCGGCCATGCGGTAGACGATGGCCTGAGAAGCGGATCGCCCGGCGTGTACGAGACGCGGGGCGGGGAATCGGCATTATCCCATTTTTGTCGCAGCCATCCGTATGGGCAACCGCCCTATCCGATCGGCGGTAAAATTAGCGTTTTTCCTCCGCCCTCCTCCAGCCCATCCCGACCCATTCCGACATGAGCAACGACACCCAACGCCCCAGCGGCCGCCAGCCCCACCAGTTGCGCGACGTGCGCATCACGCGTCACTACACGAAGCATGCGGAGGGCTCGGTGCTGGTCGAATTCGGCGACACCAAGGTGATCTGCACCGCGAGCGTCAGCGAGAGCGTACCGCCGTTTCTGCGCGATCGCGGCCAGGGCTGGCTCACCGCCGAATACGGCATGCTGCCGCGCGCCACCCATACCCGCAGCGACCGTGAAGCCGCGCGCGGCAAACAAACCGGCCGCACGCAGGAAATCCAGCGGCTGATCGGCCGCGCGCTGCGCTCGGTGTTCGATCTCGAGAAGCTCGGCGCGCGCACGCTCAATCTCGACTGCGACGTGATCCAGGCCGATGGCGGCACACGCACCGCGAGCATTACGGGCGCGTTCGTCGCCGCGCATGATGCGGTCGCCAGATTGCTTGCCACGGGCCGCATCGAAAGCTCGCCGATCCTGGATTACGTCGCCGCGATTTCGGTCGGCGTGTACGACGGCGTGCCGGTGCTCGACCTCGACTACGACGAAGACTCGCAGTGCGACACCGACATGAACGTCGTAATGACGGGGGCGGGCGGCTTCGTCGAAATTCAGGGTACCGCGGAAGGCGTGCCGTTCTCGCGCGAAGAAATGAATGCGCTGCTCGATCTCGCGAGCGACGGCATCAGCACGCTGATCGCGAAGCAGAAAGAGGCGCTGGGAGTGCAGCAGTGAATGAGGTTCGTCAGGACGGTGGCGGGAACAATGCTCACGGCGTAACGTCGGGAATGCCGCTGAAAAAGGTCGTGCTCGCGTCGAACAACGCGGGCAAGCTGCGCGAATTTGCGGCGCTGCTCGGCGCGGCCGGCATCGAGTTGATCGCGCAAGGCGAACTCAACGTGCCGGAAGCGGAAGAACCGCATCCCACCTTCGTTGAAAACGCGCTGACGAAGGCCCGTCACGCTGCGCGGCTCACCGGCCTGCCCGCGCTCGCCGACGACTCGGGCCTTTGCGTGCGCGCGCTGCGCGGCGCGCCGGGCGTCTACTCGGCCCGCTTCGCGCAACTCGCCGGCGGCGAGAAAAGCGACGCGGCGAACAACGCGCGCCTCGTCGACGAACTGCGGGACGTGAGCGACCGCCGCGGCTATTACTACTGCGTGCTCGCACTCGTGCGTCACGCGGACGATCCCGAACCGCTGATCGCCGAAGGCCGCTGGCATGGCGAAATCCTGGACGCGCCGCGCGGCGAGCATGGCTTCGGTTACGACCCGTACTTCTATCTGCCGTCGCTGAACGCGAGCGCCGCCGAACTCGAGCCGGCGGTCAAGAACGCGAGCAGCCATCGCGCGATCGCGCTGCGGCAACTGCTCGCGCGTCTGTCGGGGGAAGCGTGATTCCGATCCGATCGACGCCGGCGGACATCGGCAAGGGTGTCGTCAGTGCGTTCACGTCGCCGGGCAGCATCCGTTTGACGTCGCTGCCGCCACTTGCGCTGTACGTGCATTTCCCGTGGTGCGTGCGCAAGTGCCCCTACTGCGACTTCAATTCGCACGAGTGGAAAGGCGAGACGTTCCCGGAGAACGACTACCTCGACGCGTTGCGCGCCGACCTGGAAATGGCCTTGCCACTGATCTGGGGCCGCCAGGTGCATACGGTGTTCATCGGCGGCGGCACGCCTAGTTTGCTATCGGCGGCGGGGCTCGATCGCATGCTGTCGGATATTCGCGCGCTGCTGCCGCTCGATGCCGACGCGGAAATCACGCTCGAAGCGAACCCCGGCACGTTCGAAGCCGACAAGTTCGCGCAGTTTCGCGCGAGCGGCGTGAACCGGCTGTCGGTGGGCATCCAGAGTTTCAACGAAACGCATCTGAAGGCGCTCGGCCGCATTCACGACGCGGCGCAGGCACGCCACGCGGTCGAAGTCGCCGCGACCACGTTCGACAACTTCAACCTCGACCTGATGTTCGCGCTTCCCAGGCAAACGCTCGCCGAATGTCAGGCCGACGTGGAAACGGCGTTGTCGTTTGCCCCGCCGCATCTGTCGCTGTATCACCTGACGCTCGAACCGAACACGCTATTCGCCAGGTTTCCGCCCGCGTTGCCCGACGATGACGCGTCCGCAGACATGCAGGACTGGATTCATCAACGCACCGCCGAGGCCGGCTACGGGCGCTACGAGGTGTCCGCGTATGCGCAGCCGCATCGGCAGAGCAAACACAATCTGAACTACTGGCGCTTCGGCGACTATCTCGGCATCGGCGCGGGCGCGCATACGAAGCTGTCGTTTCCTAATCGCATCGTGCGCCAGGCGCGCTACAAACATCCGACCACGTTCATCGAGCAGGCCAGGGCTGGTGCAAGCGTGCAGGAAGAGCACGAGGTCGGGCCGCGCGATCTGCCGTTCGAGTTCATGCTGAACGCGCTGCGCCTGGTAGAAGGATTTCCGGTGCATCGGTTCATCGAGCGCACGGGCCTGTCGATCACGACGATCGAGCCGGCGTTGCAGGAAGCGGAACAGCGCAAGCTGATCACACGCGACCACGAACGGATCGCGCCGACGCCGCTCGGCCAGGCGTTCCTGAACGACTTGCAGGCGCTGTTCCTGAAAGATCCGCAGTGATGGCGGGTCAGCCGGACTCGCAGCGAGGTCTTTTCAGGTTACAATTTGCGGCTTGGAGGTGTGGCCGAGTGGTTTAAGGCACCGGTCTTGAAAACCGGCGAAGGAGCAATCCTTCCGTGAGTTCGAATCTCACCGCCTCCGCCAGGCTTTCAAGAAAAACCCCGTAAGTTCAGTGACTTACGGGCTTTTTGTTTTTCTGGCCCGAGGTGGAGCAGTTCTCCGCTCTGATAGACCAGCGGTACGGTCGCTGCCCGCGAGCATCCGCGCTACGGGCGCGAAAAGCCGCAATGTTCGTGCGGGCGCTTTTTTCCGTTTCGTCGAGAGCCGTCGAGATTTTGGGCGGTCGCCCATGTACGGACTGCCTGTCGCACAGTAATTATCTGACTGCTGTCAACTCCGGCAGCGACTTCAGATAGACCATCGACACACCCATGTCCCTGTCCGTATTTGAAATGCACTCCGTGGAGCTGTTCTGCCGGCGGCCACCGGGTGCCTGTTATGTCATCTGCGACGAATGGCACTATAAGGCGTGCCTCGGCAAGGCCGCAGACCTTCAGAGGGCCAGGGCGGAGACCCGGGAATTTCTTGCTATCGCCGCACTGAATCGCAGGAAGTGGGAGGAGGACCGGAAACTGATTAGGAATCTCATTGGCAGTCACTGGCTGTTTTTTCATGATGTACGGGACCGCAACCCTGATACCAATGGCTGGTGGGTGATCGTTGCTCTTCTCGAAGAGATTCGCCGGGGCAAACTGCTTGCCGTTAAAGGTCCGCGTAATGGCCTGTTTCCGTCACCGTACAGCAGCACGCCGTTAATGAATCCCATAGCGAGGACAGGCAGTCACCCGGACGGCGAACCCATTTTGTCCGTCCAGTATGATCCGGCCACCTGGCAAACCCGGTTGAACGCTGCGCGGGCAGCCAGGGCTGGCGATAGAGGCTCATCAACGCTGCTCGGCGACGCGCAGCCGTTTGAGTATGTGCCTGATGCGTTGAGCGGCGATGTGGTTGAACTCGCCGAGAGCACGAACAACCCAAACTACGCGGCGAAGATGCTGGGGTATGACCGCAAGACCTTCGGCAGGATGATCCATATGATGAAAGAAGACAATCGAATGCGCGGGGACGACAACGTTATTTGGCACGACGATGGGAATGTCGAGTTCAGAGGCGCGATCATCGACAACATGCATAGCTGGGCACCCTGAGAGAAACAGAGATGGCACCCGAACACAAACTCGCCCACGCAGCGTTCACGATCTATCAGGACACCGAGCCGCCCGAATTCTGGACGAACTATTTTGGCGTATCACCATCTCGCGCGGGAGCCAAAGGGCAGCCCAGGTTAATGCCGTCCGGCATGATGAGCAGCATTCCTTGGCGGCAAGGCACATGGATCGTTTCGAGCGCGGAGGCAATAATGAGCGACGATCTGACGCCTCATCTTCGCTATCTGGTGGGCCACCTCGGGCTACCCCGTGCCGATTTGCGAGAACTCATCGAGCGCACTTGCGCGCAGATGCGCTTCTTCTGCTATTGGGACAACGAGAGCGGCGACCGCGTGCCTGACGTGCCCGACGATATTCGCACCATGATGGAAGCCATGGGCGGCACGGTCGAGATCGATGAATATCGATAGAGCCTCGCTCGAATGCACAAGCCGATGCTCGGGAATTGGCTTTTTTTGCAACCCTGCAAGGCACAGCGCGAGTGTTATGGGCCGCACTTCTGAATTAATCCTCTATGCTGCAAACAGGCACGGCCCACACTTCCATCATCGGCCGGCGCTGTTCCATCAAATCGGTGCGGTGATAAGCCGCCTAAATCTTGTTCGACACGGTATGGGCAAGCGCCCGCTCGGCAAGGTCGCGCGCATAGCCCTGTTCGCTGGCCCAATCGCGGGAGCTTGAACGGAAGCCGTGCAATGTCGCCGTGCGCCCCGGCGTGTTGCTGTTCGCCTTCACAGGCTGCGCAATTGTCGATTTTGGTCTCTTCGAGGATGCGCTCGCGGATTGCGGGCGCTGCGCGCGCAGCCAGGGCTGGCAATAGAGGCGCGTCAACGCTGCTCGGCGACGAATCTAGAAAAACATCATCGGCAATATGCAGGACTATGCAAACTGATCTTCATACGATGAACGCACATCAACTCGCACATGCATCATTTTCGATAGCCGGGGATGATTTAGATCCCGAAGTCTGGACCCGATATTTCAGCGTTACACCGGATACGGCGATAGTCAAAGGGGAGCGGTTTATGACTCCGTCGGGGCGACTGAGCAGCGTTCCGGGGCGTACCGGCGTATGGGGGGTGAGAAGCAAAGCCGCCGTTCGTAGCGACTCCCTGGAACCGCATCTCCGCTATCTTATTGATCGCCTGAACTTGCCGCGAGATGACTTGCGCCAGCTACTCGCAGACAAGGGCGCACAGATGCGTTTCTTCTGTTATTGGGACAACGAGAGCGGCGACCGCGTGCCTGATGTGCCCGACGATATTCGCACCATGATGGAAACCATGGGCGGCACCGCTGAGATCGATGAATATCGATAGAGCCTCGCTCGAATTCACAAGCCGATCCTCGCGAGTCGGCTTTTTTGTGCGACCTTGTAAGGCACAGCGCGAGTGTTATGGGCCGCACTTCTGAATTAATCCTCTATGTCGCAAACATGCACGGCCCCCGTACCCACCATCACGACCTAAACCACCGCCACCGCCTCAACCTCGATCTTGAACCCATAGTGCAACTGCGGCACCGGCACCACCGCGCGCGCCGGCCTTGCCTCGCCGGCCCAGCCCGCATAGATCTGATTGAAGCTCGCCCAATGTTCGACATCGACGACATACACGCGCACCTGCACCAGTTGCGCGACGCTGCTGCCGACGCTTTCGAGCGCCGCCTTCACATTGGCCAGAACCTGTTCGGCCTGCGCGTCGAACGACGCATCGGCGAGCTTTTCGCCTTGCGCGTTGATCGGCAACTGCCCGGACACGAAGACGAAGCCATTCGCGACCGCGACATGACTGTAGTGGCCGCCGGGTTTCGCCAGCGCGGCCGGATTGTCGGTATGGGGCAAACGTGAGGCGTGCGTGCTATCGGTCATCGACCACTCCAGAAGTGAAAATCTCGGAGCGATTCATCGCCGTGCTTCATTCAGCACGAACCCGCGCACGACGCATCACGCATCACGCGTCCGCCACCTCGAGCTTTTCGCGCGCATCCGCGCAACGACGATTCAGATCGCGATGCATCAACTGGCTATCGAGCAGAGCCGATACATCCGTCAAACCGTGATCAAAGCGCAAGACGTATTCGATGTCGGTGTAATCGTAATAAGCGCCGCTGTCGGCCAGCCGTTGCGCTTCGGCGAATGCGGCAAATTGCCGTTCGCCGTTCATCAGGTCTTTGATCGCCATGAGTGCCGCTCCGAGGAACAGTGACTTCATCATAGCAATGCAAACCGCAACGCACGGTGGTGCGCGCGCAACACCAGGTGTTTTCCGGAGACGCGTCCGATGAACTCACGCGTCGGCCGATGCCCACAGCCGCAATAGCACGATCGCCATCCGGTTTTCACGCCGTTTTCACAGCGCTCGCGCAGCGCTCACCCTCGATATCCGAACAACACGCTCACACAGCCGCAACCGGCGACTTCGTCCCGTGCCAACGCATCACGAGCATGCGTCCGACAAAGCACAGACAGCCCGCCACGCCGACCACGATACCCATGCCCTTCGGCGTGCCGTCCTGCCACAGTCCGACCGCGAGGCTCGACAGTGCGCCGAGCGCGAGCTGCACCGCGCCGAACACGGCCGCCGCGGCGCCCGCGTTGGCGGGATAGCGATGCATCAGATCGGTCGTGCAGTTGGCGGACAACACGCCCACCACGCTGACGACAAAGAACAGCCCGAACACGATCGACCATAAGCCGCCCCACCCCGTCAGCGACACGACTGACACGAACAGCGACGCGACGAAGCTCACGGTCGCCGCGAACGAGATGATCGGCACCGGCCCGAGCCGGCCGACGAGCCGCGTGTTCAGGTAATTGCCGAACATGATGCCGACAATGTTCAGCGCGAACAGGAATCCATAGTGCTGCGCGGACACGTGGAAATACTCGATGTATACGAACGGCGTCGCCGTGATGTACGCGAACATCGACGCGAACGCCATGCCGCCGCACAACATGTGTCCCCACGCGACCGGATCGCGCAGCAGCGTGCCATACGCGCCGAACGACTTCAGCAGCGCCGACTGCGCGCGCATCTCGCGCGGCCACGTCTCCGGCACCTTCAGGAATGCGGTCACCGCGCACACGGAACCGAACAGCGTCAGCGCGACGAACACGGCGCGCCAGCCGCCCAGCAGCAGCAACTGTCCGCCGATCAGCGGCGCGAGCAGTGGACCGATCGCCGTGACGATCGCGATCATCGACAGGACGCGCGCCGCGTCGCCCGGCTCGTGCGCGTCGCGCGCGATCGCGCGAGCCAGCACCGACGCCGCGCCCGCGCCCAACGCCTGCACGAAGCGGAAACCCACCAGCGAGCCGATCGAGACCGACAGCGAGCAGGCGATGCTCGCGAGCGCATACATGATGATGCCGCCAAGCAGGATCGGCCGACGGCCATAGGTATCGGACAGCGGACCGTACAGCAGCATGCCGATCGAAAAGCCGAACATGAAGCTCGTCAGCGTCGATTGCGCGGCGCCCGTGCCGACCGCGAAGGCCTGCGCGATGGTCGGCAGGCTCGGCAGATACATGTCGATGGAAATCGGCCCGCACGCGGCCAGCGCGCCGAGCAACAGGATCAGCCGGCCATCGGGCCGGCGTCTGACGACGTGAGACATGGGAAATCCGGATGGAACGCCGCGCCGGCATCGGCAGCGGAACGGGTGAAGCGGGAACGGCCATCAGTTGACCGGCTCGATTGTACGCGACGGTTAATCCGCTGACGGCGCTCGTGGCCCGCTGCGTGGACGTTGCGCGACAGCGCCGCGCGGCGCAGTCAGCCTCGATCGGTTAAGCTGCCGCCAGCATGCCCAACGCGCTTCCGTATGCGCAGCTTGACGGCCCGACATAAAAGCTCGACGTCGCGCAACAGCCTTCCCCCTGATCCCGTTCGAACCCGCGATGACCGCCTTCCTGCTCATCTGGAGCCCCAAAAAATGGCCGTGGCCCGAGTTGCCCGACATCGCGAAACGCGTGGCGGCCGGCGACGCGGTGGCCGACGTGTGGGGCTGCGGCTTTGCGCGCGGCATCCTGCCCGGCGATCGCGTGTTCCTGCATCGCGTCGCGCAGGAGCCGAAGGGCATCTTCGGTTCGGGCTACGTGACGCGCGCGCCCTACGAAGTCCCCGACGCGTCGACCAAACGCGGCTACCGGCTGTGCATCGATTTCGTCTACGACTGGCTCGTCGATGCGCATCACGCGCCGGTCATCACGCGCGATCAGCTGCGTGTGCATCCGCTCTCGGTGCAGACGTGGGATGCGCAAAGCTCGGGCACGATCATCAAGCCGATCGCCGAAGGCGCGCTGGAGAAGCGCTGGGCCGAATTGACCGGCAGGCGCAAGCCGCCGACGATACCCGCACCGGGCAGCCAGGCGAAACACGCGCCGCCGTGACCGCCCGCCCGCACAGCCCGCCGGCGCCGACTCCGGTACAATTTCTCGATCCATCCCAGCATCGCGCGAAGTGTCCGCGGGAATCGTCCGAGGCCCTTTGCGCCGCTGCGCAACCCCTGTTCCCTATTCCACCCATCGCCATGTCCAGAAACGAAACCCTCTTCGAACGCGCGCAACGCACGATCCCCGGCGGCGTGAATTCGCCGGTGCGCGCTTTCCGTTCCGTCGGCGGCACACCGCGTTTCATCGAGCGCGCGCAAGGCCCGTACTTCTGGGACGCGGACGGCCAGCGCTATACCGACTACATCGGCTCGTGGGGCCCCATGATCCTCGGCCACGTTCATCCCGAAGTGCTGGAAGCCGTGCAGCGCGCGCTCGTGAATGGCTTTTCGTTCGGCGCGCCGACCGAGTCGGAAGTCGAGATCGCCGAGGAAATCTGCAAGCTGGTGCCGTCGATCGAACAGGTGCGCATGGTGTCGAGCGGCACCGAGGCGACGATGAGCGCGCTGCGTCTCGCGCGCGGCTTCACGAACCGCAGCCGCATCGTCAAGTTCGAAGGCTGCTATCACGGCCACGCGGACAGCCTGCTCGTGAAGGCCGGCTCGGGCCTCCTGACCTTCGGCAATCCGACCTCGGCGGGCGTGCCGGTCGATATCGCGAAGCACACCACCGTGCTCGAATACAACAACGTCGCCGAGCTCGAAGAAGCGTTCAAGGCGTTCGGCAACGAGATCGCCTCGGTGATCGTCGAGCCGGTCGCTGGCAACATGAACCTCGTGCGCGCGACCCCTGAATTCCTGCAGGCGCTGCGGCGCCTGTGCACCGAGTACGGCGTGGTGCTGATTTTCGACGAAGTGATGTGCGGCTTTCGCGTCGCGCTCGGCGGCGCGCAGCAACTCTACGGCATCACGCCGGACCTCACCTGTCTCGGCAAGGTAATCGGCGGCGGCATGCCGGCGGCGGCGTTCGGCGGCCGGCGCGACATCATGGCTCACCTCGCGCCGCTCGGCGGCGTCTATCAGGCGGGCACGCTGTCGGGCAATCCGATCGCGGTCGCGGCCGGCCTGAAGACGCTGCAGCTGATCCAGGCGCCCGGCTTCTACGACACGCTCGCCGCGCGCACCACGCGTCTCGCGCAAGGGCTCGCGCGGGCGGCACGCGAAGCGGACGTGCCGTTCGCGGCCGATGCGCTCGGCGGCATGTTCGGCATCTACTTTCGCGAATCGATCCCGACGAGCTTCGCCGACGTCACGAAGAGCGATGTGCCGCGCTTCAACGCGTTCTTCCACAAGATGCTCGACGCGGGCGTGTACTTCGCGCCGTCGGCGTATGAGGCCGGCTTCGTGTCGAGCGCGCACGACGACGCGGTGATCGACGCGACGATCGACGCCGCGCGCGGCGCGTTCGCAGCGTTGAAAGGCTGAAGCCGGGCCCGAAGCAAAGGCCGCAACTCGCACGACCCAGACACCGCACCACTACGGACACCGATGTTCTCGCAAACCGATTTCGTCCACATGGAACGCGCGCTCGCGCTCGCGAAGCGCGGCATGTACACGGCCGACCCGAATCCGCGGGTCGGTTGCGTGCTCGTCAGAAACGGCGAGGTGATCGGCGAAGGCTTCACGCAGCCGGCCGGCCAGGATCACGCCGAAATTCGCGCGCTGAAGGACGCGCGCTCGCGCGGCCACGACCTGCGCGGCGCGACCGCCTACGTGACGCTCGAACCGTGCAGCCATTTCGGCCGCACGCCGCCGTGCGCGAACGCGCTGATCGAAGCGCAGATCGGCCGCGTGATCGCGGCGATGGAAGATCCCAACCCGCAGGTCTCCGGCCGCGGTCTCGCGATGCTGCGCGAAGCCGGTATCGAAGTGCGCTGCGGGCTGCTCGCGAACGAAGCGCGGGAGCTGAACATCGGCTTCGTGTCGCGCATGACGCGCGGCCGTCCGTGGGTGCGCATGAAAGTGGCAGCGTCGCTCGATGGCCGCACCGGCTTGCCGTCGGGTGAGAGCCAGTGGATCACGAGCGCGGCCGCGCGGGCCGACGGTCATGCGTGGCGTGCGCGCGCGTCGGCGATCCTGACCGGCATCGGCACTGTGCGCGAGGACAATCCGCGCATGACCGTGCGCGCGGTCGATACACCGCGCCAACCGCACCGCGTGCTGATCGACAGCCAGCTCGACGTGCCGCTCGACGCGCTGATCCTGGCCGGCGCGCCGACGCTGATCTTCTGCGGCGAGCTCGACGCGCGTCTCGAAGAACGCGCGAGCGCGCTGCGCGAGCGCGGCGCCGAGATCGTGCCGCTGCCGAACGCGTTCGGCAAGGTGGATCTCCCGCGCATGCTGAGCGTGCTCGGCGAGCGTCACGTCAACGAGCTGCACGTCGAAGCCGGCTACAAGCTGAACGGTTCGCTGTTGCGCGAAGGCTGCGTCGATGAACTGCTGGTCTATCTCGCGCCGAGCCTGCTCGGCGTGGACTCGATGAGCATGTTCAATCTGGACGCGCCCGACCAGCTCGAAGACCGCGTGAAGCTGAATTTCCACACGGTCGAGCGGATCGGCGACGATCTGCGGATCCTCGCGCGTTTCGCGCCGACAGCCTTACCCGGGACCGACACCGTGTCTCCCACCGTTTCGAAATGATCAAGGACTAGCACGATGTTTACAGGAATCGTCGCGGCAGTGGGCCGCATCGAATCAGTCAAGCCGCTCGGCACGGGCGGCGACGCGGGCGTGCGCCTGAACGTCGAGGCGGGCGGGCTCGACCTCGCCGATGTGCAGCTCGGCGACAGCATCACGATCCAGGGCGCCTGCATGACGGTGGTCGCGAAGACCGCTCATTCGTTCGAGGTCGACGTGTCGCGCGAGAGCCTGAACCGCACGGCCGGTCTCGGCGAAACCGGCGAGGTCAATCTCGAGAAAGCGCTGCGCGCGCATGACCGGCTCGGAGGACATATCGTGTCCGGACACGTCGACGGACTCGGTGTCGTCACGCGTTTCGCCCCGATCGGCGAATCGCACGAGCTGCGCATTCTCGCGCCGCGCGACATCGGTCGTTATCTCGCGTACAAGGGATCGATTACGGTCAATGGCGTGAGCCTGACCGTGAACTCCGTCGTTGATCGCGACGACGGCTGCGAGTTTTCGATCAATCTGATTCCGCATACCGTGCAGGTGACGGCGCTCAAGCATCTGCACGACGGGGTAAAAGTGAATCTGGAGATCGATCTGATTGCGCGGTATGTGGAGCGAATGCTCACTTCGACCCAGGATGGCCCTAAGCCATTGAAATGATTTGTTTTTTGACGATTCGGCTGTCTACCACCGTCTCGTCAGAACCACCCAAATCTACCATTACATGACGGTATACTTGACGGTATACCGTCGATTTCGGCGACAAGTATACCGTCACGCATCCAAGAATCAGCCGCTTCAACACATCGGAATTGGCGGCCTCCCGCGCCAGCATTGGGATTGACGGCAATCGACAAAGACTACTTAGCCGCGCCGCTCGCCCTGCCTCGCTAGAGGCAAGGCGCTTTTTAATCGAAAGACGAGGTTGGATTGACCGAATATGTCGTCGTAGACAAATCGTACCTTCAGGGCGCACCGAGGATCGCGATAGCTGAGATTGCTTCTGTTCACGGCCTGTTGATGAGCGAGGCATTGCTGTACGAGCTCGTCAAAGCGGAAAGCATAGACAGGGCTAAATGGTTCTCTAAATTCCCCGACAAGGCTCGGCCTTTCGAACTGGTGCCAAATCCCGGCACGCTTTTCCGGACAGAAATCTCTGAAAACCGACCTTGCGGATTGCCAAGCAGGTATGTTCGTCACATCGATCACAGCTATACGAAGCTTTATTGTGATCCAAAATATGCGATTACTGGAAAGCTCGCCGATGTACTCGACGACAAGAGGAATGATATCCAAGAAGACGTTGATTTCCTTGTCGGCATGGTCAGTGATATACCCAAGCTCTTTCCTCAACTGGAATCAGCGCGCCCAGCGGATCGTCAAACCCTTTATGAAAGCGCGGAACTGAAGATTTGTAACGACGTCGACTTCGTGCGGGTGCACGCCACGGAGCTAGTCTTACACTCACCATACCACGCCGGAGAATCGCTTCCGGCTATTGACAAAACGTGGATCACATTCAGGTGGTTCCAGGTCAACATGCTGTTTGCCCTTGACCTGTGGTTCAAATATCCTCAGGGCGTGGCTTGTGTCGGAGGAGAGAAACTTAAGGAGCGGCTGAGGCACGATGCGCTCGATGCACAGTATCTGATTCTCGGACTACTAGAAGGTGCATTCGCGAGCAACGAGAAGAAACTTTGCAGATGGTGGAGCATGTTGAAACCGGAAGGCAAACTGTATAGCGTATAGTCACAGCGCGAAATGCCATGCGGCGCCTGCGCGACCAGCCTTCAGCTACGCGCGGGCAACATAAAACGCCTTAGGCTTCGACCGAATCTGAGTCTTCAGGCGCAAGCTTGCACACGGGATGTCCGAAGACGTACCTATGTACTGACCGAACGTCCTCCGACGCGCCGTCTCCGCAACAAAGGTAATCGACCGCCAAACAGCACCATCACGCATACTGCTTAGTCGCCGATCTGCCCACCCGTGTCAACGTGACCGATTTTTTGCATGACGACATTAATTGCTTGGATCTCCTACAGCGACACGGGTGAGTCACCACATCTACCCCGCGCGATGTACGTGGCTAGCGATAGCCGAATTACCTGGGGCTCCGCTGCCAGGGGATGGGAAGCTGGCCGGAAAATTTTCATGCCGCTAACAGAGCCACATATCTTTGGATACTGTGGGGACGTGGTGTTTCCCAGCCTCGCTCTAGGTCAAATAGTATCAGCCATCGATTACGGGATTCTGTTTCCCCTTCCCCCCGCGTCACAATGGTTGTCGCCTGGATAAAATTGGAATCTGGGGGCGATAAAGAGAGAACAAGTTGGCGCGTTACGGAAAGACATTCAAGGACAGAGCGGTGGCGCGGTTGCTGCCGCCGGAG
>NZ_VZQN01000035.1:0-91834 GCF_014397645.1 Paraburkholderia sp. 31.1 | reverse complement strand
ATTGATCGACAGCTGTTGCAACGTCATTTCCTCGGCTTCGCTCAGTTCGACGACACACTTCATCCGCTACCCCGGCGTTAAACGCGCCAGGTTAGCGAAATTCAAACAGATTTACCAGGACCACTTAGCGACAATTACACTTCGCTGCGAATCGACAGTCAACGGGGCGCAAGCAGCAACTTTCGCTCGAATTCCGATTCGGCGCGAACGTCGCGGCGATCAATACGCTTGCGCCGTCGTCGACCGGCAACCAGGTCGCCGCGGCAGTCGGTCTGCGGCATCGCTTCTGACGGCGGTTTGCCGTCAGACCAATAAACGCATGGCCGCGCTAGTGACGACGTCGACACATGCTCGGTATACTGCCCCGGCCGCCGTGCGACGCCGCGAAACCGCGCCGCCTGCACGGCAGCTTCGTCGCGAAGCATCGCGCTGTACGTCAGCGCATCGCGCTTCGCCCGCGCCTCACCTTCCCATGCATGACCGGGAATGCCGACGATCGGATCATGAAAAGACTTCTCCTGCTTGCCCCAGCTGTCGCCTTCACCGCCACCCTCGCCGCTTGCGGTTCATCGGGCGGCTCCGCGCGCGATGCGTCCGCACCGCTCGTGTACGTGTCGTCGTCACGCACGCCTGCGTCCATCGCCGCCTGCCTCGAAGAACGTCTGCCGCGCGTGCGCACCTCGCACGCCGGCGCGGCGACCGAACTTGCGGTCGGTGCCGATTCGCACAACTCGTACTTCGTCACGCTGACCCCGCTCAACGGCAACACGGTCATCAAGGTCGTGCATCCGGCCAATGCGCCCGACGATCCGCCCGAAGAGGAGATGCGCTTCGATATCGCGCGCTGCGCGACCTGAGCGGCGCGGCGCGCTTGAACGCCGTGCGCGTCATGCACGGAAGGCCGGTGCGCGAATTTTTATCTCGCGCATCGGCTATTTTTTTACGCGCCCATCTGCGAACATAGCCGCCCTTTGTTTTTCGCGCGGCACGTGTACCGCGAGTTTCGATGGCATCCAGCAAAGCGCATCATGCGACCGGTTTCGCAGCCGGCATCATCGCGGCGGCGATCGTCGCGCGCAGCGGCAGCGGTCCGTTTCATGCTGGCGTGCTGCTGAGCTTCATCGCCGGCGTGGCCGGCAGCACCGCGCCGGACTGGCTCGAAGTCGCATGGTGGTCGCGCGCGCGGCGGCTGTGGATCACGCATCGCACGTTGACGCATTGGGGCATCGGCTGGCTCGCGCTGCTCGCGGTGTCGTATCACACGCTCGGACATTCGATCTTCGCGGCGCCCGCGTTCGGCTTCGCGTGCGGCGGCCTGATGCATCTGCTCGCCGACTGGCCGAATCCGCTCGGCGTGCCGTGGATCGCCGGGCGACATTCGTTGAATCTATGGAATAGCGGGCACTGCGATCTGATCGTCGTCGCGGCATCCTGGGCGGCCGCGTGGTTTATCGGCGAGCATGTGTGGCTGCATGGCATGCATGCGTTGCCGTGGTTGCGCCATTGGCCGATCGGCTAGGCGCAGCGATGCTATCGGCCCGGCGTGCGGGCGCGGCGGCTAGCCGTGCATCATTGCCGTCCGTTGTCGGTGCGCTCTCCTTCGCGGACCTTGCCTTGCGATACGCTGCTGCCCGGCGGCACGCTATGCGTGAGCCACACGTTGCCGCCGATCACCGACCCGCGCCCGATCGTCACGCGTCCGAGAATCGTCGCGCCCGCGTAGATCACGACATCGTCCTCGACGATCGGATGCCGGGCATTGCCCTTGATCAGCGTGCCGTCCTCATCGGCCGCGAAGCTCTTCGCGCCGAGCGTGACCGCCTGGTACACGCGCACGCGCTCGCCGATGATCGCTGTCTCGCCGATCACCACGCCGGTGCCGTGATCGATGAAGAAGCTCGGCCCGATCGTCGCGCCCGGGTGAATGTCGATGCCGGTCGCCGAGTGCGCGATCTCGTTGATGAAGCGCGCCAGCAGCGGCACGCCGAGCCGATGCAGCGCATGCGCGAGCCGATGATGCGTCATCGCCCACACGCCCGGATAGCACAGCAGGATTTCGGTGATGTGCTGCGCGGCGGGGTCGCCGGTGTACGCAGCCTGGATGTCGCTGACGAGCAGCGCGCGTATGCCCGCCAGCTGCGTCGCGAACTCGCGCGCCACCGCGAACGCGCGCTCCCGCAACTCGGTGTCCGGCGTCTCGCCGAACTCGGGCAGGAAGCGCAGCGCGCGGCGAATCTGTTCGGCGAGCAGCCGCAACGTGCTTTCGAGCGTGTGGCCGACGTAGTAGTCGACCGTTTCGTCGGTTAGATCGGGTGCGCCGTAATGCGTCGGAAACATCGCGGCGCGCAGACCGGCCACGATATTGACCACCGCTTCGCGCGATGGCAATTCGCGAATGCCGAGCGGATGCCGCGTGCGATGCAATTGCTCGCGCGAGGCGCGCAGGTCGGCGACGATCTGTTCAAGGCCCCAGTTATGGGAAGGCTCGTTGGGCATAAGGGACGGCGCCGTGCGGCGTGCACGGTTCGAAGTGGTTATCGAGCAGAGATTACCGCGTTTTAACGGTGCCCGCCCGGCAGCGCGCAGGTCGGCTCGGATTCATTGCGTCGACGCGCGCTGGCACGCACGCATCGTTCCCTGACTTCAGATAGTCAGACTGCTCGCGTCGATCCAGCGCACCGCCCAATCGCGCGCGTGCGCGATGGCAGCGGCTTCGTCGGAGAAGCGCAGTTCCGTGGGAAAGAAACGGTTAGCGACCAGTTCGCCGTCGCTCGAGCGCGAGATCACCACATACGGTTGCCAAGACCCGTCGCCCGAGCGCGCCGGTTCGCAATTCAAAAGATAGCCGCGATGTGTGAATGCAGCATCGAAGTGCATGAGTCACCCGCCCCTGAAGCCCCGTAACATTTTCTCAGTCCCGCGGCCATTTGTTTGTTAGTTTTTCCGACCATGCTGGAACAGCCGGAGCATGCCGCCAATTTATCCGCGCGTCGGTCGCAGGAGTAAGATCATACTCTGTAGAAAATACGCGTCCATTGAAAAAAACCAAATGAATCGCGGACGTCATCGCCGTTTAATCGCGAGGTAACGCCACTCGCATCGAAGGATGGCGGAGAACGCATCGCGACTCCCGCGCACCGCGGCGCCGTGTCAGTCGGAACGGCTTTTGCTCTTTTCTTCGAATGTCCGCTTCAGGAGAATGCACGATGAACAGCGCGATCAGCAAACCCGAAAACGCCGGTACGAAGCCGGACCCGAAGGACCCACGAAGCACGGACCTGCACAACGACCGCACGCACGACAGCACGGTCGACACCGACGGCAAGAACCGCGAAGCGGCCCGTCTGGCGGGCCACGGCGCGATCTCGCCCGACGCGGTCACGACCAGCAATGCGACGCTCGACAACAGCGTGCCCGAGTCGCTCGATGGCATGGCCGGCTTCGACAGCAGGGTCGGCGGCAACCACCTGCTGCTCGCGCTCGAGCCGGGCTACTCGGTGATCGACAAGGGCATGGCCGAGCCGCTCGACGTCTACTCGGCCGACCATCAGTACGACGACCCGCGTCCGGTCGGACAGCGCCGCGATCGTGGCCGCATTCACTATGCGCTCAATCATTTGCGGCCCGCGCGCGTAATCGAATTACATCGGGTGAAATAGGCGCGCGCGTATCATCCCTTTATACGCGCGCGTTTGAATTACCGGGTTTATTCCGATTTATCAGGCAATCACGCAGCACGCACTGTTTTATTCTGGTGCGTGCTTTGCCTGGTTTAACGTGGGTTCGTTTAACGGAGTTGCGGATGAAAAGAATCGTCGTCATCGGTGCGACGGGCACGCTGGGCCAGGCGATCCGCGCGGAGCTGAAGGCGCGTCACGAAGTGATCGAGGTGGGCGCGACGCGCGGGCAATATCACGTCGATAGCACGGACCCGGCGAGCGTCGAGCGGCTGTTTCGCGACATCGGCAAGGTGGACGGCGTCGTCACCGCGACCGGCAAGGTGCATTTCGGTCCGCTGGAGCAGATGAGCATCGAGCAGTTCTGGGTCGGGCTGCGCGACAAGCTGATGGGCCAGATCAACGTCGTATTCTTGGCGCTGCCGTATGTGAACGACGGCGGATCGTTCACGCTGACGAGCGGCATTCTGGGCGACGAGCCGATCCCGCAGGGAGCGAGCGCGACGACCGTCAATCTCGCGCTCGAGGGCTTCGTGCGCGGCGCCGCGATCGAACTGCCGCGCGGGCTGCGCATCAACGTGGTGAGTCCGACCGTGCTGACCGAGTCGATGGAAGCTTACGCGCCGTTCTTTCGCGGCTTCGAGCCCGTCAGCGCGCAACGCGCGGCGCTTGCTTATCTGCGCAGTGTGGAAGGGGCGCAGACGGGGCGCGTGTATCGCGTGGGGTATTGAACCTCAGTGAATCTCCGGCTCGCCCGAGCTGTCGGGACTCACGCCGCCGCGCTGCAGGAAGTCGAAATCGCAGCCTTGATCCGCCTGCATCACGTGCGCCTGATGCAGGGCGCCATAGCCGCGCTCGAAGCGCGCAGCGGGTTTGACCCACGCGGCCTTGCGGCGCGCGAGCTCTTCGTCCGATACCAGCAGATTCAGCCTGCGGCGCGGCACATCGAGCTCGATCAGATCGCCGCTTCGGACCAACGCCAGCGGTCCGCCGACGAATGCCTCGGGCGCCGCGTGCAGCACGCACGCGCCATAGCTCGTGCCGCTCATCCGCGCGTCAGAGATGCGCACCATGTCGCGCACGCCTTTTTGCAGCAGCTTGCGCGGAATCGGCAGTTGACCCCATTCGGGCATGCCCGCGCCGACCGGCCCCGCGTGCTGCAGCACGAGCACGCAGCTTGCGTCGATGTCGAGCGCGTCGTCGTCGATGCGCGCGGCCATGTCGTCGTAGTCGCTGAACACGACCGCACGGCCCGTATGCACGAGCAGATGCGGCTCGGCCGCGCCCGGCTTGATCACGGCGCCGTCGGGCGCGAGATTGCCGCGCAGCACCGCGAGGCTGCTGTCGCGCAGTAGCGGATTCGTGCGGCGGCGGATCACGTCGTCATTGAAAATGCGCGCGCCGGCAAGGTTCTCGCCGAGCGTGCGGCCGTTCACGGTTTTCTGCGAGCCGTCGATCAGTTCGCCCAGTTCCGCGAGCAGCCCGCGCAAACCGCCCGCGTAGAAAAAGTCCTCCATCAGATAGGCGCCGGTCGGTCTGATGTTCGCGAGCACGGGCGTGCGGCGCGCGATCTCGTCGAAGCGGTCGAGCGTCAACTCGATGCCCGCGCGCCGTGCAAGCGCGATCATATGCACGACCGAATTGGTCGACCCGGACAGCGCGACACAAGTCGTCACCGCGTTATCGACCGATGCCGCCGTGATCAGGTCCGACGGCTTCAGATCCTCCCACACCATCTCGACGATACGCATGCCGGTTTGCGCGGCCATCTGCGCATGCCGCGAATCGGGCGCGGGAATCGACGCGAAGCCGGGCAGCGTGAAGCCCAGCGCTTCGGCCGCGCTCGTCATCGTCGATGCGGTGCCCATCGTCATGCAGTGACCGGGCGAGCGCGCGATGCCACCCTCGACGCCCTGCCAGTCGTCCGGCGTCAGCGTGCCCGCGCGCAGTTCGGCCCAGTAGCGCCATGAATCGGAACCCGAGCCGAGCGTCACGCCGTTCCAGTTGCCGCGCAGCATCGGGCCGGCAGGCAGAAAGATGGCGGGCAGATCCATCGAGATCGCGCCCATCAACAAAGCGGGCGTGGTCTTGTCGCAGCCGCCCATCAACACGACGCCGTCGGCGGGATACGAGCGCAGCATCTCCTCGGCTTCCATCGCGAGGAAATTGCGGTACAGCATCGTGGTGGGCTTCTGGAACGGCTCGGACAGCGTCTGCACAGGCAGCTCGATCGGGAAGCCGCCGGCCTGCCAGATGCCGCGTTTCACTTCCTCGACGCGCTGCTTGAAATGCGTGTGGCACGGATTGATCTCGCTCCACGTGTTCAGAATCGCGATGACCGGCTTGCCCGCGTATTCGTCGCGGTTGTAGCCCATCTGCGCGGTGCGCGAGCGGTGGCCGAACGAACGCAGATCGTTCGCGCCGTACCAGCGATGACTACGCAATTCCTCGGGGGTCTTTCTCTTCGTCAACGTCTACTCCACGATTGGCGCCGACCACGCGTCAGCGCCTCTGTTCTTTCACGCGGGACACGATCTGCGTCGGGCTCACGAATTGTAGTGCGATCAGCACCCAGACCAACGTGATCGCCATATAGATCATCGCCATCGCATCGATCGATTGCGGCGCGCGCACGCCGGTCGAAAACACAGCGTAGTACAACGCGACCACCAGCGTTTGCGTGGCCGGACCGGCCGTAAAAAACGTCAGCTCGAACATGCCGATCGTGCGCACCAGCACGAGCAGCCCCGCCGCCAGCATGCCCGGCACGAGCAGCGGCAGCAGCACGTAACGGAAATAGCGGAACGTGTTCGCGCCGAAAATGCGCGCGGCCGCTTCGAGATTCGGATCGATCTGCTCGATGAACGGCGTCATCACGAGAATCACGAACGGCAGCGCCGGTACGAGATTCGCAAGAATTACGCCCCATAGCGTGCCGGCGAGTCCGACCTTGTACATCGCGGTCGCCATCGGAATGCCGTAGGTGAAGGGCGGCACCATCAACGGCAGCAGAAAGATCAGCATCGCAAGGCGCTTGCCGCGGAATTGCACGCGCGCGAGCGCATACGCAGCCGGCACGCCGAGCAGCACCGACAGCAGCACGACCGCGCCGACCACCTGCACGGTCACCCACAGCACGCTCGCGAGCTGGAAGTCGCTCCACGCCTGCGCATACCAGTGCAACGTGAAGCCTTGCGGCAACGCGGTGCCGAACCAGCGCGTCGCGATCGAATTCACCGCGACGGTCGCAATCAGCAGCACGACGTTGATCAGGAAGAACGCCATCACGGCCCATACCAGCACCTGCCAGATGCGGCCCGGCAGATTCGCGCGCTGACGCGCACGTTGCGCTGGCTCGCGGGCGCCGTCGCCCGGCTGAGGCGCCGCGCAAGCGGAGGTGGACGCGGACCAGTCGGGCTGCGTCGCGCGGCGATCGGTCGTCATCAGCCTTTGCCTCCCGTTACGGGACCACGATAGAACCAGCGGCGCGCGCCGAGCAGCGCGGCGACCACCAGCAGTTGCACGAACCCCATCACCATCGCGATCGCCGATGCGAGCGAATAGTCGTAGCTTTCGAACGCGGCTTCGGCCGCGGCAATCGACATCACGCGCGTCGGACCCGCGGGCGCGCCGAGCAGCACCGCCGACGGAAACACCGAGAACGCCTGCACGAACGACAGACACGCGGCCATCGTGAGCCCCGGCACGAGCAGCGGCAGATAGATGCGGCGAAACTGCTGCCACGGACTCGCGCCGAGCGTCGCGGCCGCGCTTGCGAGCGTCGGGTCGATGCCGGTCACGTACGACAGCGTCAGCAGAAACGCGAACGGAAAGCCCGACACGATCAGCGACAGCAACACGCCCGTGAAGTTGTGCGTGAGCCGCACCTCTTGGGTGTACAGATGCAGCGCCTGCAACGCCTGAGGCAGCCAGCCGTGCGGACCGAAGTACGTGAGCATGCCGTCGGCGATCAGCACGGTGCCGAGCGTCACCGGGATCACCAACAGCGTCGTGACGATCTTCTGATACCGCGAGTAGCGGCGCAGCGCGAACGCGACTGGCACCGACACGCCGACGTTGATCAGCGTGGCCGGCACCGACAGCTTCAGCGTAACGAAAATCGTCGGCCACATCGACGTGTCGGTGAAGAACGTCAGATAGTTGGCCCACACGCCGCCGCCGTTCATCGGCCGGAACGACAGCGCGAGACCATACGCGAACGGATAGATGAACAGCGCGACGATAAAGAGCAGCGCGGGCGCGACGAGCCAGGCCTTGGCATCGCGCGGCGCGCGGGACGTAAGCGGGGGGACGAGCGTCGGCGTGTTCATGCGGCCTCGGCGTCGTAGACGAGCACGCACGACGGCCGCACGCGCAGCGTGATGCGCTCGCCCTCCGCACATTCACCGCTCACGCGCGCCCACACGTCGCCGAACGCGGTCTTCACGCGCAGCAGCGAATCGTGGCCGCCATACTCGACCGCGTCGATCAGCGCCTCGAACGCGTTGTCGGCGCCGGGCTCGGCGCGCTCCATGTCTTCGGGGCGCAGCGCGACACTCACGCGTTTGCCGTCGAAGCCGGCCATCGGCGTGCCGATGAGCCGCACGCCGTTAGCACTGACCACGACGCCATCGCCTTGCATGCCCTCCAGCGTGAACTCGGCGACATTGCGATAACCCATGAAGCGCGCGACATGCAGATTGCGCGGCCGCGTATAGACCTCCTTCGGCGTCGCGACCTGCTGCACGAGGCCCTCCCTCATCACGACGATGCGATCGGCCATCGACAGCGCTTCGTCCTGATCATGCGTCACGTACAGCGTCGCGCGTTCGAGCTGCGTATGGATGCGGCGAATTTCCGCGCGCATTTCGATGCGCAGCTTCGTATCGAGATTCGACAGCGGCTCGTCCATCAGGATCAGCGGCGGCTCGATCACGATCGCACGCGCGATCGCGACACGCTGCTGCTGGCCACCGGACAATTGGCCGGGCAGCTTGTGCTCATGACCGGTCAGTTGCACCAGTTTCAAGGCCTCGCGTGCACGGCGCGCGATCTCGCTTCTGCCGACGCCGCGCATTTTCAGCCCGAAGCCGACGTTCTCCAGCACGCTCATATGCGGGAACAGCGCGTAGTTCTGGAACACCATGCCGAAGCCGCGCTTTTCCGGCGGCAGCACGTCGATGCGCCGCTCGTCGAGCCAGATGCCGCCGCCGGTGAGCGGCTGCAATCCGGCGATGCAGTTCAGCGCCGTCGATTTGCCACAACCCGACGGCCCCAGCAGCGCGATGAACTCGCCGCGCCGGATCGTCAGATCGAGACCCTGCAGCGCTGCGATCGCGTGGCCTTGCGGGTTCGTGAAACTGCGGCTCACTGAATCGAGCCGCAACTGCTCAAAGTGATGCTTCATGGCGGTTCCCTGCTCCGCGTGAGGCGACGGATGTCGCGAGTGCCGCGCTTGCGGTGGGCGCGGCGCATCAGGCACTCAAGCCGAGACGCGCGTGATCGCTGAAAACACGCAGCGCGGCGGAACCTCACGCCGCGCTGCGTTTTGCCCCGTTTCCCGTCGCATTGGTGAAGGCCTATTGGGTCTTCTGCGCGCCGATCTCGCTATCCCACTTCTTGAAGGCGGCGACCATCGCCGCTGCGTTCAGCGGCAACGCATGCGGATGATCGGCCAACATCTTCGCGTATTCGGGGCGGCCATACTTTTTCAGCACCTCCTGGCTGTGCGCGGGCGCCTGCTCGACGGTGACGCCCTTGATCGCCGGACCCGGATAGAAGTAGCCGTCGTCATAGGTCAGCGCCTGCTGCGCGGGCTCCAGCATAAAGTTCATCATCTTGTACAGCACGTCGAGCTTTTCCTTCGGCACGCCCTTCGGAATCACCATGTAGTGCGCATCGTTGACCCACGTCATGTTGTCGAACGGCTGTACGCGGAAGTCGGCCGGCACGATGCCGAGCGCGCGCGGATTGATGTCCCAGCCGGTCACGGTCACGGTCATGTCGCGCGTGCCTTCGCCCAGTTCCTTCATCACCGCCGAGGTGCCGCCCGGATAGTACGGTATGCAGTCGTTCAACTGCTTCAGGAACGCCCACGTCTTGTCCCAGCCGTGCACCGGGTCCTGCGGGTCCTTGTCGCCGAGCACGTAGGGCAAGCCCATCAGGAACGTGCGGCCAGGACCGGAATTGGCCGGCCGCGCGTAGATCAGCTTGTCGGGGTGGGCCTTGCACCATTGCAGCAGTTGCTCGGGTGTCTTCGGCGGATCGCTGACCTTGGCCGGGTTGTATTCGAGCAGCGGACCAGCCGGCATATATGCGACCTCGAGCCCGTAGCCTTGCGCGAGATCCTGCATCTTGCGCGGGCCCGGCGCGTACTTGTCGAGCACGCCGGGGAACTGCGCCGCGTTGTCGGGCAGCAGCTTGATCCACAGGTTCTGTTCGATGCCGGCCGCGAGCGCGTCGGTGCCGGTCAAAACGAGGTCGATGTCGGAACGGCCCGCGGCCTGCATCGCCTTGATCTTGCCGGGCAATTGCGGCGCGGGCGCGTTCGTGAACGTGATGTTCGCGACGAGATTCGGATTCTTCGCCTTGAACGCCTCGAAGCCCTTCTGCGTGAGTTGAAGATCGCCGGCCACGTCGACGATATTGATCGTGACCGGATCGGCCGCGTGCGCGGCAAGGGTGAACGCCGCGCTCGCGGCGATACAGACGGATACCAGCTTGAACGACAACCTGTGCGAAACAGTCATTGCGTCTCCTCGCTTCTTGGTATGGAAGCCCGCTGGTCGATGCGTTGCGGGCGGTGTCTTTCTACCAAGGGAACATAGCGAAGCGCAACAGCCGATGTCAAGCAAATAGTCGAGAGTGTGAGTCGGGCGAGAAAATGGCTCGTTTAACCTGAAATCCTTGTCGTTCAATGCCCGGCACCGCGGGTTAAGGGCAAACCCGAGCCCTCGCCGCGATTAGCAATACATGTTGTCTGGTTAGCGGACAACCGCTCAACCTCCGCGCACGCCCTGCGTATTGACGAACAGCGAATACAACCCGTGGCTCGCCGCCATGAACAGACGGTTGCGATGCCGTCCGCCGAAGCAAACGTTCGCGCAACGCTCTGGCAATGCGATGTGGCCGAGCGGCTCGCCTTGCGGGCTGAACACGCGCACGCCGTCGAGCTCGTCGGTGCCCATGCCCCACCCGCACCACAAGTTGCCATGCGTGTCGACACGAAAACCGTCCGGGGTGCCCGGACCCGCTTCGATCAGCACGCGGTTGTTCGACAGCGTCGTGCCTTTGCCATTGGCCTCGACATCGAATACGCGGATCTTGCGCGGCTCGCCGCGCGATTGGACCACGTACAGCAGCGATTCGTCCGGCGAGAACGCGAGACCGTTCGGGGCGAGCACGTCGTCGACGACCATCGACACCTCGCCCGACTGGCCGTCGATCCGATACACGCACGCCTTCAGCTCGGACTGTTGCTGCTCGCCCTCGTAGAAACCTTCGATGCCGAAGGTCGGGTCGGTAAACCAGATCGAGCCGTCCGATTTGACGACCACGTCGTTCGGCGAATTGAAGCGCTTGCCCTGATAGCGATCGGCGAGCACGGTGATCGAGCCGTCGTACTCGGTGCGCGTCACACGCCGCGTCAGGTGCTCGCAACTGACGAGACGCCCTTCGCGATCGCGCGTATGGCCGTTCGCATTGTTCGACGATTGACGGAACGTGCTGACCGCGCCCGTCGTTTCGTCCCAGCGCAGGATGCGGTCGTTCGGAATGTCGCTCCACAGCAGATAGCGGCCATCGCCGAACCACACCGGCCCCTCCGACCAGCGCGTGCCCTGATACAAGCATTCGACCGACGCCGACGCGATGATCAACGACTTGAAGCGCGGATCGAACACACGGATGGAGGGATCGGGATAGCGTCGGCTGTGATCGGTCATGGGGTTGTCTGCGTGTCGGAGCGGTTCGATTGGGTGGGCGCGAACTCGCGCTCGAGAGCGAGCAGCGTGCGCGCGGTCTGCGCGATCTTCGCATGATGCTCGCGCGGTGTCGAACTGAGCAGCGGCTGCAGCGGCCCCATGTCGGCGAGGCCCGTGAACGTGATTGCATCGTGCAGCACGCGGATCAGTGAGATGTCGTTGCGCAGCGTTTCGAGCGGCATGAACGCATCGTAGAGACGTTGGGCGGTGTCGTGATCGGCGCTAACGGCGCTACCGGCGCTCCGGCCGCTTTGCACCGCGCGCAGCAGCGCCATCACCATGCTCGGCGCAATACAGCCGCTTCCGGTCGTCCACGCTGCGAGTCCGAACTCGCGCAGATGCACGAGCGCCGGCCGCTCGCCCATGCCCGATACGATCTTCGCGGGCGGCACGCGTTGCAGCAGCCGGCGCAGATACGGATCGTGAGCGGGGTTGTCGCGCGGGATCGCATATTTGACCGCGCTCAGCGTCCCACGCTCGACGAGCCGCGCGAGCGTATCGACAGCGACGTAGTTTTCGCTCTTGATATACAGCGTGAGCGGCATGCCGGCCGTGTCGGCGATCCGCGTGAGGCCCGTCTCGACGCCCTCGGACGTCGTGAAGTCGCCGAGCGGCAGCACCATCGCCGTGCGGTAACGCGTCTGCGCGAGGATGCGCGCCTGATCGAGCATCTTGCCGTAGTCGGGACCCAGCGCCGGAATCACCCGTGTCCCGGGACCCGCGGCCTCGGCGAGCAGGTCCAGCAGCTCGCGGTATTCGCTGACCGCGACGTGATAGAGGTTCGCATTGCCGCCATACAGTAGCGTGCGTACGCCGCCCGCTTCGATATGGCGGATCAGCGCGAGATTCTGGGCAGGGTCGAGCGTGTAGTCGGCCCGGCGCGCGAGCGGCGGCACGGCCATGACCGACGCGGCGAACTCGCCGTCGCCAAGCGGTGATTCTTTCATGATGGTTGACGCGGAAACGCGCTAGGCGGAGGTTTCACGGTAGCATCGGCATCACAATGTTGTCAAACAACCTGCGCGTGACGATCGCCTAGCATGCCGTCGGCGGCGAATTGCGCGGGAGCCGATCACGAAATTTCCTTTTGTATAACAATGAAGCGGGCCCGCAGCCAGCGGAATCGGCGCAGCTTTTTTTGGCAACAAGGACACGGCGAGCAATAACCCGCTTTCCGAGATAATCGAGTAAATACGATTTAGTTTAAAGCGCGACGAAATAATGCTGTCAACGAAACATATTAAAATCTGTCGCCGGATGCCGATTAGCCGCGCCGC
The DNA here is from genome assembly GCF_014397645.1 of Paraburkholderia sp. 31.1. Lineage (NCBI taxonomy): Bacteria > Pseudomonadati > Pseudomonadota > Betaproteobacteria > Burkholderiales > Burkholderiaceae > Paraburkholderia > Paraburkholderia sp. 31.1. Next base: position 78,898 of record NZ_VZQN01000035.1, on the reverse strand, counting down.
GCACCCGAGAAGCCCGGCCGGGTTAAAGATTTATTTCAATCAGCATAATAATAGGCGACGCCGGCGTTGCTATCACGTGGCGGCTATCGTTTACCCCGCGGCGCACCGGCGCATTGCGTTCGAGTTTTTAGTGATAGATTATGCGGACCAAAAGAGCGGACCGAAGTTTGTCTGCCAATAACCGCGAACGGGATATTTGCGAGCCTGAGAGAGCCAAAAAATTGCCGCTACACTTTATCGAGCAGATGGCACCGCTACTGGACGCCGCCGACGAGGCGGAATGGTTCGGCGTGATTACGGGCTTTGCCGAAACGTGGGGTTTCGACAAGATTCTGGTCGCGATGCTGCCGCGGCCAACCATGCGTCTCGAGGACGCTTACCTGCGCAGCACTTACGCACCGGCATGGCGCCAGACGTACGACGAGCAAGGCATGGTGCATATCGATCCGACGGTCGCACACTGCCTGTCACGCTCATCGCCGCTGGTCTGGACGCCCGAGATTTTCGCCAGCCCGGCGCAGCAATCCCTGTATGAGGAAGCTCGCTCGTACGGCCTGAGCGCGGGCGTGACGCTGCCAATTCATGGGCCGAATCAGGAAGCCGGCATGATGTGCTTCGTCAATGACGACAAGCCGTCAGACGGGTTCAGGCGCCATGTGAACGCCGCGTTGCCGAACCTCGTGCTGTTGCGCGACCTGGTGATCGACACCAGCAAACAGCATCTGAATTCACATGCGCAGACCTTGATGCCGAAGCTCACGCCGCGCGAGCGAGAATGTCTGAAATGGACCGCACGCGGCAAATCCACGTGGGAGATATCTCACATCCTGAGTTGCTCGGAAGCGGTGGTGAACTTCCATATGAAAAACATCAGGGCGAAATTCGGCGTGAATTCGCGGCGTGCGGCAGCCGTGATCGCGGCGCAGCTTGGGCTTATTGACCCGGGTTGAGCAGCGCGGCCGCGTCGCGGCTGTACATCACACGCTCGGCGCGACCCAGATCGGCGTCCGACACGGTCCTCATGAAGTACAAACCCAGCAGGATCGACACCGGCGCCGGGATCTCCGCGCCCGACTCGAAGCGGCTGCCGCGCGATTGCGTGACGCCGAAGCGAGCCCAGAAACGGCGCTGGCTCTCTTTTTTCTTCTTCCGGTAGGCAATGATCAGAACGCGATCCACTGCCGAAGAGACCTCCGAAGGACGCGCCTGGAGGTGGGTTTGCGGTTGCCAGTGATTGTCGAGGAGTTCCATTTTGGACCCTTGTAGGTTGGGGACGGAGACGCGTCTGAATTCTGATATACCCGATAAGCATCCACACCTATCCAGGTAGGTAGGTGGCGCAAAGATTCAGAATGCATAAGTTTTCCTGCGTATCTGGCAGCCCCCCAACGCGTACAGGAGAACGTCATGCAAACCACGATCCGAATTGGACTCCGGCAGGAATTCGACAACGAACTGATCAACGAGATGTACCGCTTGCGCGCCCGTGTCTTTCACGGCCGGCTCGGCTGGGAAATTCCGACCATCGCGGGAATGGAGATAGACGGCTACGACGCGCTCGGGCCGTACTACATGCTGATTCAGGGCGAAGACGAACGGTTGCGCGGCTGTTGGCGCCTGATGCCGACCGAAGGTCCGAACATGCTGAAAGACACCTTCCCGCAGCTACTGCATGGCGCGGCCGCGCCGGTCGGGCGACATATCTGGGAACTGAGCCGCTGGGCGATCGAAACCGGCGGTGAGGAACAGTCGTTTGGTTTCACGGATATGACAATCCGCGCAATTCAGGAAGTGATGCGCTTCGCGCAGCGCATGGGCATCACGCATTACGTCACGGTGACCACCACGCCGATCGAGAGGATGCTGCGCCGAGCCGGCCTCGACATCAGCCGGCTCGGGCCGCCGCTGCAGATTGGCATCGAGCGGGCCGTCGCGCTCGACGTCGCGGTGAGCGCGAAAACGCTGACCTCGCTGTTCGGGCCGGTCGCCGTCGCTGCTTGAGCCGCGCCGAAGCGCGTCCTGACAAAAGTCGCGACGCCTTCACCCGCGCGCGAACTCAGGAACCGAACATCCGTTCCAGCGCGTTCTCGAGATGCGCGCGCATTGCGGCCCCCGCGCCCGCCGCGTCCTTGCGGCGGATTGCGTCGAGCACCGCCATGTGCTCGGCCTGCACCAGCCGCTGCCGCTCCACCGTCTTGACGAGCGACAGATTGCGCGACAGGTTCATGCTGAACAGGATCTGCTCCTCGATGAACGACATCACCGTGATGAAAAACGGATTCTTCGACGCGCGCGCGACCGCCTGATGAAACAGGAAGTCATCCTTCGCGCCGATCCCCTGCGCCTCGATGATGCGCTCGAGCTCGTCCCACGCGTGCTGGATCGCGGCGATGTCGTCGGCGTCGGCCTTCAGCGCTGCCTGCGCGGCCGCGCCCGCCTCGGTCACGATGCGAAACTCATAGCAGCGGCGGATATCGGACAGCGTTTCGAGCGGCGCGAAGCGGCGTACGTCCGGATCGGGGCGCCGCGCGACGGTCGTGCCAGAGCCGTGCCGCGTCGAGATGATGCCGTCGGCCCGCAATCGCGCGAGCGCTTCGCGCACGGTCGGTCGGGACGTGGCGAAACGTTCCGCCAGCGCGTGCTCGGTCGGCAATCGCTCGCCTTCCTTGTACTCGCCTTCGAGGATGCGGTTGAGAATGTCGCCGTAGATCTGGTCGGGTAAGCCCTTGGTTTTTCGATCGTTCATCAGCGGACTGGCCAGCTTGTCTGAATATGGCTTGATTGTAAGGCCAACCCTGTTTCGGCTTCAGCAAAGTTCTACGGGTTGTAAGCATGCCAGGCCGCTTCGCGCACGCCGCCGCGTCCGCCATTTTGTCCGCGCCGCGCCGGAATATTTGGCAAGTGTTTGATTTACATCCTGGCCCGGTGCATCTTTTCGGGCAATCATCTAAGCTTCATTGGTATAAAAGATCAATAAACCTGCCGCGGTTAGCAATGTGGCAGACGCATTTTTGACTCGGAGCCGATATGTACACACGCATCCTTGTAGCGGTCGACGGCAGCAATACCTCGCGCCGTGCGTTTGAAGCGGCGCTCGATCTCGCCAAATCGAATGGCGCGGTGTTGCGGCCATTTTATGTCGTCGAAAACACCCCGATGTACTTCGAGGCGCCCGGCTACGACCCGTCGATCCTGCGCAACCGCCTGATCGAGGAAGGCCAGGAGCTGCGTGCCGAGTTTTCGAAAGTGATGGCCGAGCAAGGTGTGAAGGGCGACCCGGCGGTCTCCGAGGCTTCGTCGCTCGGCGATGTCGCCGAGATCGTGCTGCAGGCCGCCGCCGAATTCAATGCCGACCTGCTCGTGATGGGCACGCACGGCCGGCGTGGCTTTCAGCGGCTGATTCTCGGCAGCGTCGCTGAACGCTGCGTGCGCCAGGCCACTCTTCCGGTTCTGCTGGTACCGTCCGCCGCGGGCACCGACAAGGAACCCGCCTGACTCTTTCATCAGGCGCAGGGCGGCACGCCACGCCCTGCCCTGCCGGAATCGAGCCACGCTACCCGTCGACGGGCGACGTCGATATAGGCCGCGGCGACTCACCTTCTCACCTTCGTCCGAGCACCGCCGTTGCTCGGACTGCCGAGCAGCGAACGCGTCACTTTGCCGCCAGTTGCGGGTCATAGCGGGTGGGACAATTTCACCACTACCAATAATCGAACATGCTGAATCCTACTGCTGTGACCCGTTCCTCGACCCGCTCCGCCGGCAACCGCGAGGCCGTGGCGGCACGCGCAGCCGCACGTACCGCCGCGCGCTGCTCCAGCTGTTCGATGCGTGAGATCTGCATGCCGCAGGGGCTGTCGGCGGAGGAACTGCCGAAGCTCGAAACGCTGATCTGTTCGGCGCGCTCGGTGCCGCGCGGCGAGGCGCTGTATCGCAGCGGCGACCGCTTCGACAATATCTACGCGGTGCGCTCCGGCTCGATGAAGACCGTGATGGTCCACCGCGACGGCCGCGAGCAGGTCACCGGGCTGCGTCTGGCCGGCGAGCCGCTCGGGCTCGACGGCATCAGCGCGGACCTCCATGCGTGCAGTGCCGTCGCGCTGGAAGACAGCACGGTGTGCATCGTTCCCTATAGCGCGCTGAAGCTGCTGTGTCGCGAAATCAGTTCGATCCAGGAACGCATGCACAAGCTACTGGGCGCGCAGATCGTCAGCGAAGCCGCGCAGATGATGGTGCTCGGCTCGCTGTCCGCCGACGAACGCGTCGCCGCCTTCCTGCTGGACGTGTCACAGCGCAATGCGCAGCGCGGCTACTCGTGGTCGGAATTCAATCTGCGAATGACGCGTGAGGACATGGGCAGCTACCTCGGCATGACGCTCGAAACGGTCAGCCGTACCCTGTCAAGATTTCAAAAACGCGGCCTGATCGACACGCGGGGCAAGCACATTCACATCGTCGATCTCCAAGGCTTGCGGCAGATCTAGCGGCCAGAGTGGCCTGGACGGTCGCGCTGTTAGTCTTGGCACGCCGCCTGCGAGCGGGTAGAGTTTTCAGACCGTCCCCCCCACGGCACCCGTGTTGCATGGAGACCCGGCCCCAATGAATCGCGACCCTGTCCCGCATCATCCGCTCGTGCAGCGCCTGCTCGACGCGCGTCAAGTCACCGACGACCTGTTTGCGATCGTCAAACCCGACTACCTCTATGAACGGCCGATCCGCGAGCGTCACCGCGTCGTGTTCTACATCGGCCATCTCGAAGCGTTCGATCGCAATCTGCTCGACCAGCGTCTGTTCGATCTGCCGGCTTTCGCGCCGGAACTCGACCAGTTGTTCGCCTTCGGCATCGATCCGGTAGACGGCGGCTTTCCCACCGATCAACCCGGCGATTGGCCGTCGCTCGCCGCCGTGCGCGAGTATGCGACGCGCGCGCGCCGGCAGATCGACACCGCGCTCGACGAACTCGGCAGCGCGGCGCACGACGAGGTGGCCGTGCAGCTGCTGAACGTCGCGATCGAGCATCGGTTGATGCATGCGGAAACGCTCGCGTACATGCTCCATCAGTTGCCTCTCGCGCAGAAGAACACCGCGTTGCGCGAACCGGTGGTGACGAGCGATGAGCAGCGCGACGCGTTGTCGTCGATGGTTAGCGTGCCGGCCGGCACGGCCGTGCTCGGCATGCCGCGCGAGGCCGGCCGCTTCGGCTGGGATAATGAGTTCGGCGAAATGAGCGTGGACGTGCCCGCGTTCGAGATCGATCGATACATGGTCACGAACGGTGCGTTCCTCGAGTTCATCGAAGACGGCGGTTATCGCGAGCCGAAGTGGTGGTCGCCGAAGGACTGGGCATGGAAGGAAGCGGAGCGCATCGAGCATCCCGCTGGCTGGTCGCAACGCACGGCGCAAGACGGTCGCCCCGCATGGACGCTGCGCACGATGTTCGACGACGTGCCCTTGCCGCTCGACTGGCCCGTCTACGTGAGCCACGCCGAAGCGAGCGCCTACGCGCGCTGGGCCGGCAAAACCCTGCCGACCGAGGCGCAATGGCAACGCGCGGCGCACGGTGCGCCGCAAGCGGCGTCGGGGAACTTCGATTTCCGCAGTTGGGATCCACGGCCCGTCGACGCGCATCCGGACAACGTCAGCACGTTCGGCGCGGAAGGTCAGTTCGGCAACGGCTGGGAATGGACCTCGACGCTTTTCGAAGCGCTGCCGGGCTTCGAAGCGTTTCCGTTCTATCCCGGCTATTCGGCCAACTTCTTCGATGGGCAGCACTACGTGCTGAAGGGCGGCTCGGCGCGTACCGCGCTGTGCATGCTGCGGCCGGAATTTCGCAACTGGTTTCAGCCGCATTATCAGTATGTGTATGCGGGGTTTCGGTGTGTGCGGGTGAGGAATTAAGCGATAGTTGATGCAAGAGACAAGCTATCGCTTTACCTCTAGAAAGGTCAACTATCGGTTAACTTTGCGATCGCAGTCGTTATTGATATCTACCATGAAAGTGCTTCGAAGGACTTTTCAGACCTTCGGCCGCCGTCTAATCCCCCCGCGTCACAATGGTTGTCGCCTGGATAAAATTGGAATCTGGGGGCGATAAAGAGAGAACAAGTTGGCGCGTTACGGAAAGACATTCAAGGACAGAGCGGTGGCGCGGTTGCTGCTGCCGGAGAGCGCATCAGTGGAAGAGGTTGCGCGAGAGATCGGTGTGGGCGCGCAGACGCTGGAGCGCTGGCGCAGTGATGCGCTGTCCGTTTCGAGGCGGTGTTGAACACGGCGGCGATGGACGAGACGGCGCGCAATGCGTGGTGCCGCGAGCATGACGTGTATCCGCAGGTTCTGGCGCAGTAGCGGCAAGCGGCCACGCAGGCGCTGGCCGAGCCCGAAGAAGCCCGTGCGAGTCCACAGCAAAACGAAGCAGGACCAGCGTCGCATCAAGGAACTGGAACGCGAACTGCGGCGCAAGGAGAAAGCACTGGCCGAGGCAGCCGCATTGCTGGTTCTTTCAAAAAAACTCGGGGCGATCTTCAACACGGACAAGGGCGAGGACGAATGATCGGCCTCGAAGATCGCCAGCTCCTGGCCCGGGAAATCGATTCGGCTTAGGGCTACGAATCCTGTGTCATTGAGAACTCGATGCCTCTGCACGACTCGCAGACGGCTATTGCGGCACTGTGTCGATGGCTACCATGGCGAGAGCTTTGAATGCGAATGTCTAACTCATGACATTGGCGCCTTGCTGGCGGATTAGCATGCCACGCGCTGCATAGTGTCATTATCGTCACGGTGACGACTATGTCACTACGTGGATTCCCCGAAAGCGGCCGAGCGCGTCAGAGGTTGCTGCGCCGGCTGCTGACGAAGTGTTGCTGGCCACGGCATCCGGACGGCGGGCCGGCGTACAGGCGGCGCAAGCCTGCCTTGCCGCCATGCCCGGCGGACTTCGCAACGATGCGGCGTCAAGTGTTACCAGTCCCGGAACCAGCTCCGCGCACTTCCCGCCGCAGACCGCTGGTAGCGACGGTGGCCCGCCGGCCGTCCTTAGCCCTGGACAAGCCCGAGCGCCTTGCGAAATTTCGGAACAAGCATGTGCGCCGATTTCGCCATCCTGTTGACCCACGGCGTCGTCACCAAGCCAAGCACCGGCAGATGCGCGACGCCCTCGCGACTACCGAGAGTCACCACCATGGTCGGGACGTTGGTCTTCGGACGATAGACCTTCAGCGGTCCGGCTCCGCCCGACAGTACCGCACGGATATTAGATTCGGCGACGATGACTTGCCCGTGGATATGCCAAGCCATCTTGTTCTCCGCCAGATCGGTGATGTCGCCCAGTGCGAAGACGCGATCCTCGTCAGCCACGCGCAGGTGGCCGTCGACGCGGATGCGCCCCATTGAATCGAGCAGATGCCCGAACTGAGAGCGCATGAAGTCGGTGTTGGGCCGCCCGCCGATGCACGAGATCAGGAGGTCATACCGGATCGACCGTCCACGGTTCGTCAGCGCCTCCCCGGCGGGTGCGAGAGTCTCGTGTAACGGCGCAGCGCCATCGGCAAGGCGCTCATCAGTCACGATCGTCACCCCGCGCGCCGCGAGAACTCCTCGGGCATGCTCGGACAGTCGCAAAGACGTTCCGCCAAGGATTCGCGCACCTGCCTCGATGACCGTGACGCGCTTTTGCGGGAAGGCTTCGCTGATCTCGCCCGCCACTTCGATTCCGATGGGGCCGCCGCCGACGATAAGGATCCTGTCCGCGGCCAGCAACCTCGCATGAAAGCGACGATAGAACGCTTTGCGCTCGTCCATCGTCTCGCCCTCCGATCGCATCAGCGAACTGGAGAAACGACTGCCCGTCGCAAGCACGGAAACATCGGCGCGCACCAGGCTCCTCAGGCCGTCCGCGTCGGCAATCCTGCCCCCGTTCGCGGTCCATTCGACAAGCCGCGCTCGGACGCGCGTGACGTTTGGCAACGCGACGGCGAACGGGATCATCGCGGGCTCGGCAAATTCAGGATCGACGAGGCTTCGCGGCACCGACATCGGTACTTCGAAGTAGTCGAGCGGATCGATCAGCGTGACATTGAAGTCTTTGCTCAGGCGCCGCGCGAGCAATGCACCGCCGATTCCGCCGCCATAGATCGCAATGGTCTTGCATGAGCCTGCCATAGGAAATCCTTCTGAGAGTCAATTAGCCTTCAATGCAAACGCGCGCTCGATGGCGTCGCTCGATGGCGGCTGAACTAACCGTTGCAGGTGGGAAGACAAGGAGCTCACAGGATGGGAGCAGGCTTGCTTCCTCCGCAGCGCACTGTTCGACCGACATGGCGAACAGCACGCGCTCATATAATAACACATATGTCACAATGACAATACTGACACTCATATCTGTTCGACAATGCATCCGGAACGCTGCTACTCCAGTGCCGTCGCCTCCGGTTGGGCGCCTGGCGGTTGAAAAAAACACGCCTCGCGCTGGTCCGAGCCCGACGTATGAATGACGTCAACGGCACGTCATGCGGCCCGTGCCATCGTGGCGGGGTTGGCGTGGTTTTCGCGCGTGTCCGAGTGATCTTGTAGTCATCATGACAGGATCGTCGTTTGATCGAGTACGGACAGCGTACAATCGTGTGAATGAAAACTCATGACCATCGCCCACGCGTCGCAGCAGAGCGCCGAGAGCGCATGCGGGCGCGCTTGCTGAAGAGCGCACTTCGTCTCGTGGCGGAGAAAGGCCCCGCATCGACGTCGATCGATGATGTGATCTCTGCCGCGGAAGTCTCCCGGGGAACGTTCTACAAATACTTTGCCTCTCCGGAAGCGCTGATCCGGGAACTGGCCGGGACGGTCGCAAACGAGCTGATTGCTTTCGCCGAGCCGGTCGTCCTGCAATCCGAAGACCCGGCTGAACGAATCGCCTGCGGCATTCGTCTGGTGTCGCGACTCGCTCTGCACTACCCGGTCGTTGCCAGCTTCCTCGTGCGCGTGAGCTGGCCCGATGCGCAAGGACCGGGGCTTCTGCTCGATTTCGCGCGACGGGATCTGGCCAACGGCATACGAACAAGCCGCTTCAGGCCAATGCCGCTTGCGCTGGCGCTCAACGTTGTCGCCGGCGCCGTCCTCGGCGCAATGCATTCGATGTTGCAGCCGGGCTGCGATCCGGATTTCGCCGAACAAAGTGCAGCCGCAGCCCTTCGCGCGCTCGGCCTGCCGGGCAAAACTGCCGATCGGCTAGCGACACGAGCGCTCCCGACGCTCGCGAGTTTCCCAACCGGCCTGATGTCAGAGGTGCTCAACCAACCGGCCACTGCGGAGGAGAACACCGTCAGGAGGCGCGGCGTGACAGCCTGAAGCCACTGACGGGGTGTCAGCGCTGCCGCCCCGCGTTCATTGGGCTCGCGCCGATCGCGCGCTTTGGGCTCGGTCATCGTTCACGGGACCGCCAATACCGGCGGCGAGGACGCGCTTGTCAAGCGATTCTTCCACCTGGATCCCCAGTGAATTGAGCACAGACGCCAACATCTCGTAGTGGCCGATCAACATGCAGAGTTCAATCAGCTTCTTGTCGTCGTACTGCTCGGCAAGTTGCCTCCACGTCGCATCGGCAATGACCCGGTCATGATGGATTTCATCCGCCGCTCTGAGCACGGCCGCGTGGTGTACGCTCCATGCGGGCGAATCAGGGCCTTCGGCGACCCTCGCGATGTCGGTCGGGCTCAAGCCGGCGCCCAGCCCGATGCTGACATGCTGAAACCACTCGTATTTGCTTCGGCAGTTCCACGCAACCCGCAAGATGGCCAGTTCACAATCAATGCGGCTCAGCGTCCCGTAAGGCATCAGCGTCGAGGCGAACTTCCGCCAGGGACGGATGAGCCGCCGGTGCCGCATCAACGTCAAGAAGAGATTGGGTGCATTGACGCGTGCGCGTTTTCCCAAGATCCTCAACATCACGCGCGGAATCAACGGGAGTTGGTCCCGGCGCAGTGGGCTCAACCGAGGTGCGCGCAGGCTTCTCCACCCAAGGGGCGGCTCCAATGCTTTCTTTCCCGCAGAAGTCATGGCTAGAAATGCCTCCAAAAGGTCTTCGTTCATATCACCACAAACCTATATAGCTTCCTGTCGACCCGACTATTGGCCGCCCTCATTGTCCGCGCCTGCCGTCTTCCTGTTGCCCACCCGCACCGCCTCTGCGGCTGCCGCGATCGAGAAGGGAAACGGGAACCGCCCCACTACCGCACTGGCCCTCGCTTCAAGCGCAGCTTCCGGAAGTTCGATATGCAGGGAGATGCCGCTCGACTTGTTCTCGTCGACGCTCACGCGGGCGCCCGCAATGCCGGCTTCGACGAGCGCCGAGCGTAGCGCGTCGGCCGTTTCGCGCCGCTTCAGCTCCGGCTTGAATATCTTGCCGACGGCAGTGAGCGGCATCGCATCCACGATCCGGATCTGCTTGGGCAGTGCGGCCCGCTCGCTGATCTCGCGGCGCACGAACTCCGCCAGTTCCTGCTCGGTGGCGCTTGCGCCGGGCTTGAGCTGGACGTAAGCCACCGGCAACTCTCCGGCGTGCGCGTCGGGCCGCCCGATCGCCGCGGCGATCTGGACTGCGGGGTGGCGGTGAAGCGGTTCCTCGATCGTCGCGGGATCGATGTTGTGGCCGCCCCGAATGATCAAGTCCTTCTTGCGGCCGGTGAGCCGGAAATAGCCGTCGGCATCGCAGCACCCCAGGTCTCCCGTATTGAGCCAGCGCTTGCCATCGCCCAGATCCAGCCAGAGCCCCCTGTTCTGCTCGGGCTGCGCATAACCGGCAAAGACGTTCGGGCCGGAGATCACGAGAATCCCGGCTTCGTTCGCGACGCAGTCGCGGACATATTGGCCGGTGTCGTCGACGATGACGGCCTTCATCGCCTGCCCTGGAATACGCAGCCCGATCGACCCCAGCCGGCGGTCTCCGAGCGGCGGATTGACGCTGCTCACGCAAACCCCCTCGGTGAGCCCGTAGCCCTCGAGAATCCTGATGCCGGTGCGCTCCTGGAAGACACGGAACACCTCGACCGGCATCGGCGCCGCGCCGCACAGGCCGTATTCGAGCGAACCGATATCGCGACCGCCCACGGGAACGTCGAGCAACGACGCGTAGAGCGTCGGGACACCGCTGAAAAAGTTGATGCGGTGGTGTTCGACGATTTCCCAGAAGCGTTTGACGACGCCTTCCCCGCGATAACCCTGCGGTGTACCGAGCACCACGTGCGCGCCTCGCGAGAACGGCACGAGCCCCGTCGCCAGAACAGCATTGACATGGAAGAGCGGCAGCCCGCAGAACACCGTCTTGCCCGGGCCGATGCTCTCGCCGAACAATTGGCCGACGCTCCAGGCGTTGGCGACCTCATTGCCGTGGTGGCGCATGGCGATCTTCGGCAACCCTGTCGTGCCGCCGGTACAAAAGTACGAGGACGACTCGTGGGCGCTGAAGCGGCGCCGGCTGTCCAGGGCGGCCCCGGACTCCCGCGCGATCGCCTTGCCGAAATCGTGGATCCCGATGTGCAAAGGAACGGCGCGACGCACACCGCCGCGGCCATGCAGCCTCGCACACTCACGGCGTTGGAGGAGCCGGGCCGCGAGCCGCTTCGGCCCTCGCACGCGGTCTGCGAGATTGACGAGCACCAGATGCTGCAGAGACTTCACCTCGTCGAGAACCGCCTGCACTTTAGGCCAAAGGTCGGTCCCGGGGAACGGGGCCAGCGTGACGAGCACCTTGGCCCCCGATGCATTGAGCAGGTCGGCAATGGCAGCGCCCTCCAGCAGGGGATTGATGGCGCAGACGATGCCGGCCGCCTCCCCGCCCCAGATGACAAAATGGGTTTCCGGCAGATTCGGCAGCACATAGGCCACCACGGAGTCGCTGCGCACGCCCAGGCGCGCAAACAGATTCGCGGTTCGAGTGATGTCACGGAGGAGCTCCCGGTAGGTCCAGCACTCCGCCTTCCGGTGATCGTCGGCACGCAGAAAGAACGAGAGCGCGGGCGCGGACGGATCGACGGCCGCACCGCGGCAGATCATCTCGTAGGTGCTCGCGGGCAGATCCGCCGGCAGTCCTCGCGCTTCGATCGCAAGGACGTCCGCCTGGCTTGCGATCCCTTTCATGCTGCCTCTCCGACGATGCGATTGCGCTGCACGCCGAGATCGATCAGACCGTCGGGGCTGGCGATACGCGCTTCGACGAGGTCGCCGGCCTTCAGATACTGACTCCTGCCCGCTTGCACATTCATGAACATCCTCCACTTGACTGCTTCAGGCAGCAGTGCGGCAATCTTCTGTTTGCCCGGGGACGGAACACTGAGCGCACAGCCGGACGGCGTGCCCGTCGAGAGCAGGTCGCCGACATACAGGTCATGCACGCCCGACAGCTCGGTCAGCGTCTCGGCGGGACCATAGACGAGGTTGGCCGTCGAGTCTTTCTGGCGCACGGCGCCGTTGACGGTCAGCGTCAGATCGAGTCGTCGCAGCCTCGGGATGTCGCGCGGCTCGAGCAGACACAAGTAAGGGCCGACCGGGCCGAAGGTGCGGTAGCTCTTGCCTTTATAGAACTGCATCTGCGGGATCTGGATGTCGCGGGCCGAGTAGTCGTTCACGATCACCACGCCGGCGATGTACTCGTGCAGATTCGCATCGGTGATCGACTGAAGGGACGTGATGTCGCGCTTCATCACCAGACCCAGTTCGATCTCGTAGTCGAGAAAGCGCACCTCCTGGGGCCGCACGACGGGCGAGTCGGCCGGGACGACACAGCTCGTCGCCTTCGTGAAGATCATGTTGAACGTCTTCGCATCCGGGTCCATGCCCGATTCGATCATGTGCTGGCGGTAGTTCGCGCCTTGACAGACGAACTGCTGATTACGCGTGACGGGCGAGAGCCACTCCACTTCGGACTCGGGAATCGCCGGCCCGGTCAACGCGGACAGCGTCTCGATAGGGTTCACGCGGATGAAGTCGGCCGTCGTCTCGAACTCGCCCGGAATCGGCGTGACGATGCCCTTGCGGACGACGCCCCACTGGGCACGGCCTTGATGCTTGTAATGCAGAACGTGCAGTGACATAAATACGCCTCGAATGGCTTTGCAAAATGACTCGCGTCAGGCGAACAGCTTGGCGAGCGTTTTCAGCTTCTCCACCGTCACGTCGGGACTGTGCCGGAGGTTGCGGATGAGCGCTGCCACACTGGCCGGCGTGAACCTGGGTTTGGTGAAGCTGCGCGGCATGGTCGGCCCCCACTGCGACATCGCTTCGCGGCTGACGGCATGCACCCCCAACGGTGCGTCTTCGGTGAACAGGTCGCCGTCGCAGTAGTGCTCGTGCTTGTCGCCCCACGGGTCCTGCCAATAGTCGAACACCTGGCTGCCGAGGATGTGTCGCCCGATACCCCAGGCGTGCGTCCAGCCTTGCTCGCGCAGCACGCGTTGTCCCATCCCGACCGCATCGGCGTCCACCACCTCGTATGCGCTATGGCTGTAGAGCGGTGCGAAGCCTTGGGCCAACGCGACCGAGTGGTGGTCCGCGGGCGTGGTGCCGAGATCGAGCCGCATGAAGGTGACCGCGGGCGAGCCGTCAGGAAGCACTTGCACGTCGCTTGGGATGAACCCGAAGTGCTGCGTGTACCACGCGCAGGTCTGCTGAAAGTCGGCCAGTTCGAGCACGACGTGCCCGAGGCGGATGACGTCCGGCGCCCCCACCGGCGGGCGCTGCGTCCCGTTGATGCGCACTGCGGCGTCCACGGAGTTCAACGGCAGCGGCGGCCGATGAGGTAGCGCTGACGCCGGCGCCTGGCCGAATATTGCGTCGACGCGGAAACCCGACGGGTCGACCAGGCCCACACGGTAGCCGCCGCCTGGCCACTTCGACGACTCCACGTCCGATGATGCACCGGGCACGCGCGAAAGCGCCTCAAGATCGGCCCTGCTGTTCACGCGCAAGCCGAAGCCGACGAAACGGGCCTTCGCCGCCTTGCGAGCCACGTAGCAGAAAGGCGCGGCTCCGGTGCCCCGCAGGAACATCCGCTCGCTGTCGCGCGACACGGTACGAAGCCCGAAGTCGTTCAAAAACCGCTCGGCTTTTGCGAGGTCGGGGCGATCAAAAATCAGGTACGCCAGCGCCGACGCTTTCGTCGTCGGGCGCGGATGGCGAGCCGGTTGTACAGTGGTCAGGTTCATGGGGGAAGCCTCAGGCGGAGGGTACGGTAAGTGCGACAGAGGGCGCAGGCGCGCCGACGGGGGCGCTGATCGGCGCGCCAAGCAAGGCCAGGCTCTCGCGCACCAGCCGGCTCGCTTCGGTCGCCGGTCCGTCGTGGAGGATCGTCCGGTCAGGGCGGATCACGGCGGCCCAGCCGACCGATACGACGCGAGGAAGGAAGACGCCGTCCAGGTCCTCCCAGCTGCCGCCTGGCGCAAGATGCAGCCGCTGCCCGCGATGCGCGATCTGAACGACAGTGCCGCCGGCAGCGGCAAACGCGGTGGCCGTCTCGTTATCGAGCGCAGCGCCCGCGTCGCTGCCGAACCCGATCAGCGTGAGGCCCTTGCCGAGTACGTTGTCGCTCAGGCAGGTTGTGCCGTCGCAACCGCGCACCCAGCCCTGAGCAATGACGGCGCCGCGCACCAGCCTGGTCCGTGTCCGGCCCTTGACGAAGAGCCCGCGCGAATAGGCGTTCTTCGGCTTGAGGCCCAGTTCTTCGAAATGCGCGCGCAGCTGTGGCACGAGCCGCACCATACGCATCAAGCCGTGTGTGAACAGCGCGAGACCGCCATTGCGCGGCATCACCAATTTCCCCATCAACTTCGCGAAGTTGATCATCGCCTTCACATGGGGACGCCGTTCCTGATCGTAGGTCTCGAGAATCTGCGCAGCGGCGCGCCCGCGAATGACCCAGGCGAGCTTCCAGGACAGATTGGCTGCATCGCGCAGCCCGGCGACCAGTCCCTGTCCGACGAATGGCGGCGTGATGTGCGCGGCATCGCCCGCCAGGAAAACGCGTCCCTGGCTGAACGCGTTCACCGTCCTGGCGTGAAAGCGGTAAACAGCCTTGCGCTCGATGACCATGTCGTCAACGTTGCCCCACGGAGCGAGCAGCTCGCGAATGCGCGCCTCGGACTCCATGTCCTCGCGCGTCTCCCCGGGCCGCAGCATGAATTCCCAGCGCTCACGCCCGTCGGGTGCGGGCATATGCGGAGTCGGCCGCCGGTGATCGCAATTGAACTCGACATGGTCGATCGGGCGTGGGACGTTGCGGGCATCGACGATCAGCCAGTCCTCGACGAAGGTCTTGCCTTTGAACTCCTGCCCGATCAGTTGGCGCACGAGCGAGCTGGCACCATCTGCGCCGACCAGGTAGCCGGCCTGGACCGAATGCGTACGCCCCTGACCCAGGTCCAGCGACGCGACGACAAACTCTTGCCCTGCCTGGAATCCGCTGAGCGAAACCCCGAGGGCGGTCTGCACGTGGGCACACCCCGCCAGCCGGCTGCGCAGGCACCGCTCGAGGTCCGGCTGATAGAACGTCACGAGCTTCGGGTGACCGTCCAGGCTACCCAGCGTGTTGGCCTTGCCGAACTCGCCCAGCGCCGGCGAGCGCATCCGCACATAGGGTATGGCCAGCGTCTCGAAATCGCCTTCGGCCACGCCCGCCAGTTGCAAGATACGCAGTGCCTCGTTGTCCAGCGCGATGGCCCGCGGCGCCATGAAGATGTCGGTTGCCTTATCGATGACCAGGACCTGCACGCCATGACTCGCGAGCAAATTGGCTAACGCGGCGCCTACTGGCCCAAAGCCGACGACCAGCACGTCGACGACCGACGGCAGCGCTCCGACTGTCCGCCGCAACGAATCAACGCACCCACCGGGCCGAGCGCTCATCTGCGCAATTGTTTCCACCAGGAACTCCGCTTATCCGTTTCGCCGGTTCCGACCGGCTCTTTGTGACATTAATCACCCTGACGGGGCACTCGGTTGCGGGTGTCAACCTACGTTCCACAGCAGCTGGGGACCAGGCAGCATTTGCGCACGATCCTCGCCGATCTCCAGGGCAATCAATTCGTTGCACAACATGGCCATTTTCCAAAGCAGCGCCTCGTTTCCCGGCCGGGCGGCCAGATTGGTCTGCTCCAGCGGGTCGGCCAAGGTGTCGTACAGCTCCAGATCGTTGAATCGCACGAGTTCGGCAAACGACCCCGGCGTATTGTGTTCAGTAGGCCGAAAGTAGCGGGCAAACTTGTACCGCCCGTCGAACACACCCCGCATTCCGCTCCTCGTTTTCATGCTTTCCAGCAGCAGACCCTTGGTCATGAAAAGTGTCCTCGACAGGGCGCCGTGCGCCGAGGTCACCTCCTGGATCGCCTGGGGGGGCACGCCGTAGATGCGGCTGTCCCACTGATACAGAACGCCTTTGCGGCCACTGCCCGTCGTTCCGCGGTCGCTGGCATGGATTGCCTCCGACAAGTCCACTCCCTGCAGTTGCGGATACGCCGCACGTCGCTCGACCTCATTGATCCCGGCGAATGAAAGGAGGGTTGGCGCGATGTCGATGTGACTGGCAAGGGCAGCGGTGTCCCCGCCAGCGGGCATATCGGGATGCCAGACTGCAAACGGCAGGCAGCAGTTCTCGCGATAGATGACGTTGCCTTTGCCTCGCAGCGCGTGCGCCCCACTTAGCTCTCCGTGATCGCTCACAAAGACGACCACTGTGTCGTTCCACCCTCCGGAGGCATCCAGCGCGTCATAAACGATGCCGATGTTGCGATCCACGTCTCGCAGGCAATTGAAGTAGTAATTCTGGTAGTTCCGCCAGGCGTCGCGATCATCGAGCGGAATGCGTCCGAGCCCCATGTCATAGTCCAACTCGAAGAGCTTGTGCGCAGACACCCGCCCACTGTCGGCATCCTTGCCGAAATTGGCTGGCAGGTCGAAGCCGAGGTTCTGCCGAAAGAGCGGATCGTCGGGCGCGGGCTTGAGCGACACGCCGCCGATCGGCAACTGGACATAGGTCTCGAACTGGCGCTGCGTCGCCAGGAAATACATGATGTCGTGCGGGTTGACGAAGTTGACGGCCGCAAACCACGGTTGGCGGGCGTTTCGTCGGCTGCCGATGAACTGCGCGGCCTTCTCCGCGATGCCGCGATCGGCATCGAACCCGGCGAGGGCGCCGTCGAATTCTCGATCCTGGTCGCTGATGGCGAAACCATAGCTGGCCAATAGGGCCCGCATCCGATCGGTTCCGACCGGCTGGGACGGTAGGTGGCTCAGATGCCACTTCCCGAAATAGGCGGTTTCGTAACCGGCATCCTGCAACATGGTGCCCAGCGTGGGAACCGACTTATAGAGGTCGTGCGCAAACGGAACGGGCACGTTCTCGTAGACACCGTTGTATTGATAGTGGAGTCCCGTGTAAATGTTCCCGCGCGCCATCGAGCACAAGCCGGTTACTCCATTCATGCCTGAGAAATTCGTCGCGCGTTCGTACAGCCGATCTCGATGAGGTAGACGAAGGCCTTCGGGAAGCAATGAACCGTGTCTCTCCTGGTCGGTGACAACCAGCAAGATGTTCGGTTGCCGGGCGCGGCGCGCACCAAAGTGTGCGCGCGGACGCTTAGCGTTGCCTAAAGCACGGGCAGCTATCATTCCGCCGGCAACCGCAATGCCGGCGCCTATCAATAGTTGTCTTCGATGCAGATTCATGACGTCCTCGGTGCTACTGGAAAGATACTCGAAAGCTCTTGCCGGAAATTGCGGACGGCGCGGCGTCTGCGCGCAGGATCGAGCCCGTGTTGACATTCACGGCCGGTCGAGCGTATTGAGCGCAGCATCGTGTCCCCATATAAAATGACGATATTGCCATCATGACACAAATGTCGTTATGCATGCTACACGACGAACGATGGACATCTCGTTCGACCGCGAGCACGCTGACGTGTAGCCGGGCTTCTCGCCGAGTCCTCGTCGGTACGGGTCCGCAGAAAGCCGCATGGGCACGTCACGTTAGTCCCGCTTGAGATCCCTATCGATACCCGCTGTCAAAAGACCTTGATCAGCCGTATTTGACTGAAGCTGCCTGCCCTTGCATTACGTGAACTGACCGTCGCCATGTACTGAAGCGTCAGCGCAGCATTCAGGACTGGCACCTTGGTGGTAAAGAACCCCCCGGCATTCAGCGTTCGGTAACGACTCGAACCCCAAGGGTTGTTGGAGTCGTCCTGAACCTGCTGAACGAGGACGGTATGTAGTCCGAATACGCCGATGGAAGTCTTGTATGCAGCCGCCCCTTCCAGGCCCACCCAATTGCCGCTGCGCACGTTGTCGTCCCGGTTCCTGGTGTTGAAACCCATGCTCAGCTTTACTGCGAGCGCAGTCTCCGGGGTCGGTAGGTAAGCCACCTGGACAGCCGGCCGCACCGTATAGAAATTGCCGAAGCCGATGTCTGGGGCTGATGGGTTTGACGCGTCATACTGGCCCGTCGGCAGCACAAGTGAAGCGCCTGCCAGAACACGAAGCTGTCCGGCGGTATAGAGCCAGCCAGCCTGCAATTCAAGGTCGCCGATACCCGACACGTCGCCGGATCCAGCTGCTGCCTGGCTAGCAAGGCTCCCTTGATATGATGCGCCGAACTGGGCCGCCACAGCACCTTGCGCTGCGGCAGGAACCGCCGGATTCCAATGCAGAGCGGGCGTTGAAGCGTTGACTTGAGTCGTCTTTGTCTGGGTGCCGTACGGCAGGAGACCACCGAAAACCAGGTGACCGCCGCCGTAGGTGCCGCTAGTGATATAGCCCAAGGCGAGGGCGAAGGTCTTGAACGTGCCTGTGGAGTCGATCTGGGCAGTGCTGGCGTCATAGGAGGGATACAGCGCCGCAGGCTTCGGCGCGGGCAGCGGCACGGTTCCGCCCGGAATGGAGGCTGTGAGCGTATTACCGTCGTTACCGGTCACTTTCTTAATGTCCATGTAGGTCGCCGCAATACCGACGGCAAGCCCTGTGGAATCGGGAGGCGCGAACATTTCACCACCAATGGCGCCGGCAATGTTGTACCTCACCTCGAAATCCTCCCCTGCATGCGCAACAATAGAGGTAAGGCTGCTTACCGCCGCCAAGCCAAGATAAATGGAACGATGCAACATCTGTGTCTCCTCCTCTTTGTTGTAGAACTACGGCAACCGGTGCCCCACCGGAGCCATCCATCGGCTCCGGAAGACATGTGTTTCTCCTAGTTGAAAGAAGCGTGGCGGGCGCGTTAGCTGGGCAACGGACTGCTCTGGACCAGCGTTTTTACACGCCGGTGCGGGATGAAAGCTCTGGAACCACAGGGATGAATGCTCCGTCAACCGCTTTTTAGTGGTACGTGGCTGACCTCGATGTTGCGCATGGCGTTCTCGCCCGCACGGAATAGGAATCGTTGCGTTCCGGACGCCGCCAGGGTACAGCCCTGAGCGCACACCGACGTGATCTGCGGCGACCCGGTGCCGCAAACGATTACGCAATTCGTCGACTTGTCCTGAATCACCGAATAGTCGGTCCGATCGCGTACCTGCGACTCAATGAACGGATCTCGCAATCGGCCACATGAACTGAGCAGCAACAGCAGCCCGGGCAAGGTTGCATATCTGGTTAGCCGCATCGTGTTCTCCATGATTTCTCCAGCAGCGGTGGGCGATGCCGCGCACGGTGGCTTGTCGGGGCTTCGCTCGGCGCAAGCCTGAGCGCGCCGATAGGGCTATGTCTGCCGTCGGCCAGCATTGGTGTTGCATGCGGCATGCGGCATGCGCATCACCCATTACACGACGCAATGGCCGTTATGTGGTTTTCATGGTGACATCATCGTCATCATGACGATACTGTCGTTTATACCTAGGCGGCAGGGGCAACACGTGGTTTGGGAGAATCGGACTGTTCGTGCATGCATGGACCCGATGCCTTTTGGAGGCTTCTTTTTCTGGATATCGAAGCGGTCTGCATCGCCCGCAGCCGCGATGAGATCCGTGCACCCTGTCCTTGGCAAAATCGCGGCTTGCCGGAAGCGGCAGCCGGCACAAAAAACAGGCTTGGGCTAATCGTCCGGATCGTGCGAAGTCTGGCGGCCGGCGCATGCGGAGGCGCTTGCAACAAGCCGAAGTCTCAACACCATTTAAATCGGCGCGGAGCGTCATTTCGCAGACCTATGTATCAAAATTTGTCTGCGATCTCTGGTTCGGATCCGAAGCAGTTCAAAGCTGGGGGGCGCAGACACTGCGCCCTTTTGCTGGACCGGCTTCCGCAATGCCAAAACCAATGCCAATTTCTTTGGATAGCTCCTGAAATACCTTGTGAGGAACAGCGCCTGTTGCGATATGCATGGCAGCTGCGGCGGCGATCCAGGATTGGGTTTCCACCGCTCCAATTCCTGCCTTGGCCATCACCTGCTCGGGATCCCAGTCGTCGAACTGGTTCAATCGACCCGAGCAGTACGCTTCCATGAACGCCTTGTCCCAGCCGTCGTTGAGCCCGGCCAGTTTTGCAGGCATGAGTACGCTAGCGAGGATTTTTGCAACGGTTCGGTGGGCTTTGATCTCGTAGTCGATCCAGGCTTGTTGCGTCACCTGCGATTGCGCCTTGCCTTGCAGGATGTAGGGTCTCCATCGGTCCTTGACCGAGTCGATCGGAGGAAACAGCCTGCTCGGGTCGTGGGCCAGCCCGCCGGTACCGATAAAGAGCACGCGAGCCTGACGCAGCGAGCGCGCAAAGTTGCCGACCGCCTCCCCCAATGCCCGGGCGCGCGCATAGGGGCTGAATGGCGGTTGGAGGCAGCTCACGAAGATCGGCAGGACAGGATAGGCGGCCAGCCCGCCGGTCAGGTACTTCAGTGCCTGCGAGAAACCGTGGTCAACCTCCATGGCGTATGAAACGGCCGTGTCCACACCTTGGCCACGTATCGACTTTACCGCCTGCACCGCCAGATCCCTGGGGACATTGAGATGGCCCGGCGTCCCGCCCACATCAGCAAGCGCCGTCGCTTGCACCGCGACACAGAACGACGGCATGCAATTCATTTGCTGCCCCCCATAGTGATCGACGCCAAAGAGGATCACCAGATCAGGTGCGAACGAAGCGATGCGCGCGCGCTGACCCTCGAGTGCCTCGAGAACGTTGCGCACTGAACGACTCTGCTTTGCAGGGAAGTCCAGGATGGGAGAGTGCGACGCGCACACCATCATGAAATCCATTTACTCACTCCAGGGCAGCTCGCGCCGCCATCTAAGCCCTTTTGCCGGGCGGCCCGAGAACAAAAATTTGCTTCTTACTTGATCGATCAACCAAGGCACGGTATCATGGCAACTTCTACTGGTCAAGCAACGTGGAGGTTCCGAGATGAAGTTCTGTAGTTTTGAGACCGCTCAGCGGCGGACTTATGGCGCCGTGTGTGACGCAGGTGTCGTGGATCTTAAGGGTGCATTGGGTGCGCAAGCACCGGAATCCCTTGAGGCGCTCATTGCAGCGATGGCCGATCATCGCTTGAGACAGGAGACGATCACGGCGGCATTGTCGGGAGTCCAGCCAATTCCATTGAACCAGGTCTCGTGGTGCCCTCCGCTTTCTCGACCTGGTAAGATCATCGGCGTCGCCATCAATAATCGGATGGGACAAGAGTTGGCATTTCGGCCGTTTGCAAATCCCGCCTTCTTTCTCAAGCCTGCCAGTTCGCTGGTAGGTTGCGGACGCCCCGTGATCGTGCGAGAAGAGTTCGGCCTGACCCACCCCGAGCCAGAGCTTGCGGTAGTGATTGGGCGCGGAGGCAAGATGATTGCGGAGTCGCAGGCGCTCGACCACGTCTTTGGCTACACCATCGTGAATGACGTGACCTCACCCGGGCTGAAAGAACAAGACAGCCTGGAGATTGTTCTTCCCGGGGTGGTCCGTGGCGGCTACCGGGAACTTTTGACCTGGCGTCACGTACGAGACGAGGAGCACGAGCGCTCGATCTATCTGACGTATCACACATTGTCCAAAGGTGCCGATACCTTTGGTCCGATGGGGCCTTGGATCGTCACGCGCGATGAAATTCAGGACCCCAATCGGCTGACGATCAACTCCTTCGACGGCGATGATCTTGTCTTCGAAGATTCAACGGCTAATTTGACATTCTCGGTACAAAGGATTATCGCCCACGCGTCCAAATACATGACGCTTGAACCAGGCGATGTGCTGCATTGCGGCACTGCGATGCAGCCGCGGATCGGTGGCAAGTATCTCATGCTGGCTCATTGGGATATCCGACGCTCAGGCAAGCCCATCTCGGTAGAAATTGAAGGCATAGGCAGACTGGAAAATCCAGTTATCGTGGAGGGCTGAAACAAGCTCAGAAAGAAGATTGATGCCTAATGCAAACGGAAAAACGAAAAGACCGTCGATCCGCACCTCGCTCGCGACCGCATCTTGGCGGCCGCGTGTGAGGTGTTTGCCGAGCAAGGATACACCGCGGCATCTATATCAAAAATGGCAAAAAAGGCGAACGTTCTATCGGGTCAATTTATAGACGCAGGCACTATTTCGACGACGCCGTTTTAAACAGGTTGTGCAGGATCGCCTTCATGTCCGGACGGAATCATCGATGACCACTCCGGCCCCTGTCCCGCTTGCGCAGTCGAGCGCTGCGCAGGCTTCGTGGCGCTACACCCGCACGGCGATGCTGCTGCACTGGATCATCGCGGTGCTGATGATCGGCAATGTCGTGTTGGGGCTCAGCGCGGATTCGCTGCCTGACGACTGGGTGTGTCCGGTGATCGATACTCACAAATCGATCGGCATCATCGTGCTCTGCCTCGTCCTGTTGCGCATCTTGTGGCGCGTGTCGCACCGGCCGCCGCCGTTGCCGGCCGACTTTCCGGCTTGGGAAATGCGCGCCGCGCACGTCGCGCATTTCGTGCTGTATCTGCTCATGATCGGCTTGCCGCTGTCGGGCTGGTTGCACGATTCGGCCTGGAAAGACGCGGCGACTCATCCGATGCGCCTGTTCAACCTGTTCCCGTGGCCGCGCATCGGCTACGTGACGCGTCTCGATCCGGCGCTGAAGGAAAGCTTGCACGATCGCTTCGGCGCCCTGCATGCGTGGCTCGGCTATGCGCTCTACGCCATGCTTCTGATGCATGTGGGCGGTGCGCTCAAGCATCAATGGATCGATCGCAAGTCGGTGCTCAAACGCATGGTGCCGTGACGGCCGTCGCTGTTCCTTTTGACGCAGGCCTTTTATCAACGCGGTATCGACAGATTCAGCAGCCATTTTGAAGAGATCACTGGAACAGGCGCTCGCGCTCATATCGCCGCGCATTCTGCCGCGCCCCGCCCCGCTGCCGAGCACGCTGATTCACCTGAGTGTCGTCGTGGTATGGCTACTGCTGTTCGCCCGGGCGTTCTTTTTGCATGAAGCCGCCGTGCTGCCCGTGACGCTTGCCGCGTTGCTGCGGCAGGTGCACGGCCTGACGCAGATCGTGATCGCCGACGACGGCTCCACCGACAACACGCGCGCGCTGCTCACGGAGCGCTTCGGCCTGACCCCGGCCGCGGACGGCAAACTGAGCGCGCCCAGTTCGCTCTATCCCAATCTGTACCGGCTGCGCGTGCCGCACGGCGGCAAGGCGCGCGCGCTGAACGCGGCGATTGCGGTGATGAGCACCGACACCGTGATGAGCGTCGATGCCGACACGCTGCTGGCCGACGACGCCACCTATGCCATGCGCGCCGCTTTCGCGAGCGATCCCACGCTGGTGGCGGCGGCCGGCATTCTCGTGCCGATCTGCGGCAAGAGCGTGTCGGGCCGTGTGTTCCAGTGGTTTCAGACCTACGAGTACATGCGCAACTTCATCGCGCGCTTTGCGTGGATGCGCGCCGACAGCCTGCTGCTGGTGTCGGGCGCGTTCGCCGCGTTCAGGCGCGATGCGCTGCTGGCGGTAGGCGGCTTCGATCCGCAGTGTCTGGTGGAGGACTACGAGTTGATTCACCGGCTGCGCCGCCATTCGGCGGATCACGGGCTCGGCTGGGCGGTGCGCGTGGTCGGCGACGCGCATGCGCGCACGGACGCGCCCGGCACGCTCGGCAGCTTTCTGCGGCAGCGGCGTCGCTGGTTCGCCGGCTTTCTGCAGACTCAGTACTGAAATCGCGACATGACCGGCAATCCGCGCTACGGCACGCTCGGGATGCTGATGCTGCCGGTCAAGGCGATCGATACGATGCAGCCGATCTACGGCTTGACCGCGTTCGCGCTGCTGCTCGGCTTTCTGTTCGGCGGGCACCGCGCGATCGTGGTGTCGATTTTCAGCGTGATCGGCCTGAAAACCGCCATCGACCTGGCGTTCTATCTCTGCTGTATCCACCTGTACCGCCGCTGGACCGGCGAACGCCCCAGCTCGAATCTGTGGATGGCCATGGCGGCGGCGCTTGCCGAGCCCTTCAGGTTCCAGCTGATTCGCCATACCGGCGCGCTGCTCGGCTGGCTGCACTTCCTGCGCGGCGGGCACTCGTGGGGCCGGCAGCAGCGCTCGGGGCTAGTGGCGCCCGACGAACACTGACGAGCCACGCCGGCTGCGCGGTTACGCCGCGAGCGTCGTCCGGTCTGCGCCGGCAGGATCGGCCGCGCTCGCGTGGCTGCCTTGCCAGGCGATTTCGACGGCAACGGCGGGCTGGCAGACACCTCGTCTCGGATGTTCGAGTAGACTGGGTTTCGATGCGGTCCCCGCGTGCGCCGTCGGCCGAGCCTGGTTCCGTTCGTGCCAGGAGGCGTCCCTCATGCATGCAGCGCCCCCGCTGGATCGCAGCACCCTCGATGCACCCGCCGAGGCGTCCCTGCGCGATTTGCACCGCGTCGTCATTCACCCCGATCAGACTGGAAAACCCAGTTATCATGGAGGACTGAAACAAACTCAGAAAGAAGATTTATGCCTAATGCAAACGAAAAAATAAAAAAAAACGTCGATCCGCAGCTCGCTCGCGACCGTATCTTGGCGGCCGCGCGCGAGGTGTTTGCCGAGCAAGGATATACAGCGGCATCGATATCAAAGATCGCAAAAAAAGCGAACGTGCTTTCGGGGTCAATCTATTGGGCGTTTGAATCCAAAGAGAGGCTCTTTGCAGAAGTCCTTACCATTACCGCAGAGGAATGGAGGCGGAAATTTAAGCCTTTTTCGGATCAGAAGACCGACCCCTATGAAAAGCTGATGGTATTCGCTTCTGGCTTCGTTCAGGCACCGGAATTTTTGCGCCTTATGATGATCGTCGCAACCGAACATCAAGCCAGTCGCCATGAAATACGGGACGCTGCGGTCAAGATCCGGCGCGAATGGAGGGATTATGTCGAGCGATCTGTGGCCCCCCTTTTAGAGGGCTATGAGTCCGACGGTGCGAAGCGCCTTGCCCAAAGAATGGGGCGAATGTTACTTCAATTGCTGGACGGCGTCTTCATGTCGCTTCAGATCGAGCAGAACGAGATGACGGCCGAACAAATGTTCATTGATGTGTCCGGCGTACTGAGACGGGAATTTGAATTTGGCCTTAGTCAACTCAATAGATAAATGGTGCAACGATTTAAGACTAACGGCTAATTATCGATGAGCAAAACTGAATTCGCGCAATGGAGTGCCAACATCGCTTTGCCCAAGTAGGCGTTCCCGAACAACTCTCAGACAACTCTCAGCGGCTTACGCAGCAAGAATCCGATGCGGAAATGGAGTTGCGTGATTTACATGGCGCATGCATATTGCCGCACGAATCCTGCAAATTTTGACGAAGTGGGGATTGGCCCGAAGACGCGGGTGCCAGAGGGAGATTTCTTGCGCCAACCGCTGCGCGAGCAGGTCAAGTTGAAGCGTCCGCTCGTGAGTTTATCCCCATTCCGGTAGGCTTGAATCGCCGGACGACGGGCAAAAACCGCCACATTCGAGGCAATGTCCTATTGGTCAGCCGTCGCCGTCCGGGGCATCGGTACACTGCATGTACTATTGGTCTGACACAACGCAAGACCGCCACGGATGTAGCATCATCCGCTGCGTCATTGCGGCCCGCTTCGAAAGCGGTTCAGGGAGACGATGGAATGCGCGTACTGATCGTCGACGATCACGAACTGTTCAGAGCCGGACTGGCGCTTCTGCTGAGACAGATCTTTCCGGACATCGAGTTGCTGCACGCGAGTACGTTGTCACAAGGTTTGAATCATGCGCTCGGCGAATTCCTGAACATCGTTTTTCTCGATCTCGACCTTCCCGATGGTCACGGTTGCGACGCGCTTGCCGAATTGAAGGAGTCGCGCCCGTCTTTACCGGTGATTGTGATCTCGGCCGACGGTAGCGTGGAAACCATTGGCCGATGCATCGAACTTCGCGCCATGGGATACGTGCCCAAATCGTCATCTCCTGAAGCGCTTCATGCGGCGATAAGCGCGGTGCTGGCCGGCGGCGTATTCCTGCCTGCGTCAAGCATCGCGACGCTCAGGCGTGACATGAGCGCAGACGACGCCCCCGCGGATGAACCTCGGCACCCCCAGTCGGGAGGCAACTCAGAAATGAGCACCGCATCTGAACTGGGACTGACTCCGAGAGAGTTCGAAACCTTGGCGTGGCTGGTGCGCGGGCTTCCATCCAAGGTCATCGCGCTGAAAATGGGGCTCGAGGACATTACCGTACGGAAATACATCAGTCATCTGCTCGCGCATTTCAATCTGCGGCGCCGTACGGAACTGATCGTGATGCTTGCAGATAGAGGGATCAAACTTGGCGTTCCGCCAGTCACGGATCCCGCACATGACAAAAGTCTGCCGGCTGTTGGGCGGCAACGAACCGGCTGACTTCAACGAGCGTGTTTTCTGGCGCGGAAGACTTGCGCAGCAACACGAAAGGCTGGGAAAAATCGCGAAGCGAGGGCGGGGAAATCAGCTCGCCCGTGATGAACGCAACGGGCAGCGCGCCCGCCCAGTCGAAACGCCGCCTGATCCGTTCGGCAAGCTCAATGCCGTTTGGCCCTTCGCGCAGCCGTATATCGGTGACGAGGACGTCGGGTGCGCGGCCTTCATCGGCCAGAATCGCTTCGAAGCCCGTCATTGACCCGGCAGTATCCACGAGTGCGCCCGCGCTGATAAACAGCCGCCGCAGACCTTCGAGAACGGTCGGTTCGTCGTCGCAAAGCAGGACGTATTTGCCCTTGAGCACGGACGTGTATGCATCATCCTTTCGGTCCTCCGTCCCGATGACCGGCGTCATTATCGAAATTGGAGCGTACAGGGAAAAGTGCGACCCGCGCCCTTCGACCGAATAGAACCTCAAGCTGTGCCCCGGCAGAATCCCAATGACCCGTTGGACGATGGACAGCCCGAGTCCCAAGCCTTTCGAGCGATCGCGGCCCGGGTTGTCAATCTGATAGTACTCGGCGAATATCGCATCCCGATGTGCGGGCGAGATACCGACGCCCGTATCCCAGACGTCGATGCGAAGCCGTTCGCCGACCTCCACCCACCCGATAACGACGCCTCCCGTACGGGTGTTCTTGATCGCGTTCGATACGAGGTTGGACAATACCCGCTTGAACAGCGAGCGGTCGCTTTCAATGGGCGGCGGGCGGCGCAAGCGCATGGTGCTTCTGATTTCGATGCCCTGCGATCTCGCCGGTTCAAGATATTGTTCAAAAACATCGGCCAGCACGGCTTGTGTATCGATCGGCGACAGGCTTGGAACGTACGAACCCAGTTCGCTGTAGTCCTGAATGTTCTTGAACATGTCGAGGATGTCGCCTGCCGTCTCCTCGATGACGTCGAGATCATGCGTTGCGGCGTGACCAGCTTCGAGCTTTGTCCGCGCGCTGCGGATGAAGAGGTTGATTGCGGCGAGCGGCTGCTGGATGTCGTGATAGGCCGATGAAAAGAACCGTTCCTTCTCTCTGACCAGCTCTCTCATGCGTTCATTCTGCCGTTTGACAGCGGAGGACGCCGCCTGAACGCGTGCGCTTGCTGCGCGCAAAGTCCGCCTGAACATAAATTCACGGCGGGCAGCGCGTTCAAACTGAATGCAGATGACAACGCCCATAAAATACATGATGGCCAGCACAGACCCACGGGACGCCCAGCCAGCGCCCACCGTGGAAGCGCCCGTCCGTGGCCAGAGAGAAAGGGTAAGGTGAAAGCTTACAACGCCCAGCCCGACTAACCACGCTGCCGTGATTGCTCGAAGTCGGAGCAATGTGAATATCGTGAAAAGGACAAGTAAAAATTCGGGGAATACTTCCCGGAAAGCCAAGGCCGCCGGGTAAAGCTCCATCAACTGCAAGAGCGTGAACCAGCAGCTCAGCATCCATACGCAAAGCAATCCGACCACCCAGCGTTCGTCAAAGGCACGCGGTCCCCACATCAAACATATCGGCACAGCCATACCCACGGCACCGGCGAGCCGCAGATAGCCAACGTGAAAGATGATGCTGGGATCGACCCGGGTCAGCAGCCACCAATCGCGGCGAGCAAACAGGATCCACAGCAGGAGGCTGGCGGCGCCAGCCAGCCTGCGTTGGCCGGCGTAGCGGCGCGCATAGTCAGTACGGAACGCGCGCTCGAGATCTGCCGAGGCAAACTTGCGTACCACGAAGCCTGACAATTTCATAAGGCCTGCCGGACCAGAAAAATCACCGTGGGATAGTGCTCCACATCGATGAGCTTTATCGCCGCACCACTGGCTGGAAAGATCTCCACCGATCGTGGCTAACGGAGCAATGCGGCGAATTGCAGCGAAAGCGATGTCGAAGGCCACGGATGCACAACGCCCTCGTCCGTAGCCGCGGTGCGATAAAAACAGAATAGCAGGTCGCCATCCCTACCATCAGCCACAAATGTATCAGCGACGTGACGTGCCCGCAGCTGGACCGTTCAGGAAGGACCGCCGTCGGGAGGCGAATGTCCGACACGTCATCGGGATCGGGATTGGGATCGGACATCGACAGTGCATACATCTTTCGTCGACGGTGGTTGTTCATCGCCTACGCATGTGCGTTGCGATGGCGTTTCGGCTGACCAAGAATGAATATGACAGCAACGCTGACAGGGCAGTCATCGAGTGCACCTGGATCGGCTGA
This sequence comes from Paraburkholderia sp. 31.1, assembly GCF_014397645.1. Lineage (NCBI taxonomy): Bacteria > Pseudomonadati > Pseudomonadota > Betaproteobacteria > Burkholderiales > Burkholderiaceae > Paraburkholderia > Paraburkholderia sp. 31.1. Next base: position 49,807 of record NZ_VZQN01000035.1, on the reverse strand, counting down.
TCGTCGCAAGGAGGCCGAATCTGCGTTGGCTCGTGCGAAGAATGCTGTGGGTCGGCGAGAGAGTGAACACGCCGATCTCTTAAACTTCGAAGGAGTACTCTCATGAAACTTTATCAATCGGTTACCGTCTGTCTTGTCGTGGTGGCTGGAGTGACAGCAGATGGATGCTTCGCCCAATCAGCGACCAACCAGCAGGAGTCCGTAGCGGCTGGCAGCACCCAGCAGGCTCCGGCGGTCGCGGTTCCGGCTGCCACATCGGCAGATCCTGTTCTCCCCGGAAAAACACGCGAGCAGGTGATGCGCGAGCTGGAGGATTTCCAGAAAAATGGCGAAGCAGCGAAGATGGTCGAGCTTTACCGAGGCAGCTAGGTGAGGGGCGCGGGCCAGAAGGATGTTTCGACTATCGAACCGTCACCTTCACCGTCGTCGGCGTGTATAGATCCCTCAGTTCTGGATCTCAACGATGCTATTTCGTCGAGCGGAGGGCCGTCGAGCTGCTCAGTGTCTGGACGATCAGTTGCTGGTGCGCGGTCCTGAGAATGGTGCAGATCTATCCGGGCGACCTGGCTTGGCGGCAAGCCTATCCGATCCTGACGTTTTCCCTTTTCATGATATTCATGGCATTCCGGCTCCGAGGGATCACGGCGGCGTGGCTGATCGGGCTATGCGTTGTCAGTTACCTGGTCATGCTCTATTTCAAGCCCAGCGGCCAGAGCGTCGACGCGCGCGTGGAGTCGGTGATTGCGCACGCCACGATGGTGCCGATGATGTATATCGTCGGTTTGCTCGTCACCATTCCACTGGAACGTGCCGCGAGCGCGGGCGCGTTCGTGCACGCCGCAGAATCGATGGATGGATTTGACGTCATCCTCGCCGATGACAGCCGCATTCCCGATCTCATCGTCACCGATATCCGGCGGCGCGACGGAGCCACTGGCAAGGAGGTTGCTGATAGCATTAGGCGTCATTTCGCGTGGGCAGGCGTTATTCCCGTCGCATTTCTCACCGGCGAGCTGCTGTCCGATCGCGTCCTTCGACTTCCCCGAAGCGTGGTGATCTGGGCGATGTTCTTCATCAGACCACGATAGCGGGTCTTCACGTAACCGCAATGACGGGCGTTGCCGCAAGCGCTTCATCCAGCGCATCTCCAAACCGGATGCCTGCGGCGTCGCGCGATTCGCGGTAGCCCGCGAGCAACGCGGGATCGACGAACGCACTCGAGCCCCCGCGCCGGGCGCAAAACGACTGCCTTCCTCGTTCGTCCCCGCGACGACCTCGACAGGATGCCGTGTCGCGATGCCCGCTGGATCCAGCGCGCGAAGCACTTCGAGCCCTGCCAACCCGCCGTAAGCGCCGTCCAGGCGTCCGCCTGCGGGCTGTGTATCGATTGCCGGTCAGGACCGGTGGCAGATCCTCGAGACAGTTGCGACGAAAGAACAGGTTCGCGCAATCGTCGACGTAAGTCTCCCAGCCGCGATCTCGCGGTGTCAGCGCTTCTCGAGACACGCGCCATCGGTACGGTGTCCGAACGCGGCCAGTCGATCGATAGACAGCATCAAGCTGTCGCCGTCGAGCAAGCTGACGATTCGGGCGGCTATCGGCTGATCGCTCGTGCACGGATCGAACACTTCCTGTCTTTGCAATCGCTCTTTGCAGTGGCTTTCCAACGGAATGAACGTCGTTCAAGAGACTTGCACGAAGCGATTAATGTGCCATTGAATTCATGCCTCGCTCCGCACAGTTTCATCGCAACATGCACCGATTCGCACAGCGACGCGCACTGCAGAGGCGCAGCGGCACCAAGGTTGCGCACCGACGCATCCCATGCGAGTCCACCGAGAAAAAACTTTTTTGACGAGGACAGCTTCCGATTTTTGATTGTGCATTATGCATTGCAGCAACTACTTCACCAGTACGAGACCTTGCGAGGAACGACATGAAGGGATCGAACGCAACAGTCAACACGTTCGCGGAACCGCTGCGCGTGCGGCAACTCAGTCACGGATTTCAATCGCCCGATCGCTCGACCGTGACCATCTTCGACCGGCTCGACTTCTCCGTGGGACATGGCGAGATCGTGTCCATCGTCGGACGAAGCGGCGCGGGCAAGAGCACCCTCTTCAATCTCATTTCAGGCCTGCTCACGCCGCAGTCAGGCGAGATATCGGTCGGCAGACGCGCAGATGGGGAAGCGGGCCGCATCGCTTATATGTTGCAGAAGGACCTGATGATGCCGTGGCGCACAGTGCTGCAAAACGCGCTGCTCGGCATTGAGTTGTATCGCAAGGTCCGGCCCGATGATGTCGCCCGTGCGCGGCAGATGCTCGCGCGCTACGGGCTCGGCGCCGTCGCCGATGCCTATCCGCATTCGCTCTCAGGCGGCATGAGACAGCGCGTTGCGCTCACGCGCACACTGCTCGTCGATCCGACGCTCGTGCTGCTCGACGAACCCTTCTCCGCGCTCGACTACGAAACGCGTCTCGCACTCGAGGACGACATCATCGCGCTGCGTGCGCAAAGCGGCACGAGTGTCGTGCTCGTCACGCACGACATCGAAGAAGCCATCGCGATGAGCGATCGGGTGATCCTGCTTGGCGGGCGGCCCGCACGCATCGAAGACCAGATCGACATCGAACTGACGACGCACGGACCGCGCAATGCCGTCTCCGCGCGCGAGGCGCCCGAGTTCCGCGGCTATCACGCGCGTGTCTGGAACGGTTTGCGCGGACACGTCACCTCGCGCGACGCAGATGAAGTCGCTCCATCGAGCATCCTTGCAGGAGCCGTCCATGACTGAAGCCGTTCTGTCCACCAACGTCACGCCAAGGAAAGCCGTACGCCGTACGCGCCGCAAGTTCGGGACGACGGGCGCCGTCTTCGGTATCGTCGTTGCGCTGGTCCTTGCCTGGCAACTTGCCGTTAGCGCGGGCTGGATCAACGGCAAGCTGCTCGGCTCGCCGTCCGGCATCTATGAGGCCGCCGTCATCGGGCTGACGCAGGGCACGCTCGTGTCCGACACCTGGGTCACGCTCTATGAAACGCTGGCGGGTCTCGCCATCGGCAGCGGCCTCGGGATCGGTCTCGGCCTGCTGCTGTGGTTCCTGCCGACAGTCTCGGGTGTTGCCGAAGGATTGTCCGTCATCCTCAACAGTATTCCGAAGATTGCGCTCGGACCGCTCATCGTGATCTGGTTCGGTTCCGACGCCTCGTCGAAGATATGGCTCGCCGGCATCTCCACATTCGCCGTCGCGATGATCTCGTCCTGCGCCGCCGCGCGTGAAGTCGACAAGGACCTGCTCAATCTCTTCCATTCGTTCAAGGCGAAGCCGTCGATGATCTTCACCAAGCTCATCGTTCCGAGCGCGCTGCCGTGGATCTTCTCGACGCTGCGCGTGAACATCGGCTTCGCGTTGATCGGCGCGGTCGTCGGCGAATACATTGCATCGCAGTCGGGGCTCGGTCACGCGGTGTTCGTCGCGGGCTCGCTCTTCGATCTCAATACCGTCTGGCTCGGCATCATCGTGCTGACCTTGATGGCCTCGGTTCTCAGCTGGATCGTTCAACTCGCGGAAGCGAAGATCATTTCCTGGAAGAAAAAATGAAGAAGACACACGCTCTGCTCAATAGTATCGCGGCCGCATGTCTGGTCGCATCCGGAATCGGCGCGACGAGCGCTCAGGCCGCCGAGCCGGTGGTCATCTATCAGGCATTTCAGTCGATCCAGTACCTGCCGCTCTATGTGGCTATCGACAAAGGCATCTTCGAGAAGAACGGCCTTGCCGTGCAGAAGGTCACTGCGGGCAGCGGCGCGGCGGGCGTTGCAGCGGTGATCGGCGGTCATGCGGACTTCTCGCTGCAAGACCCGATGACCGCCATGCTCGCCAACCTCAAGGGCGCATCGCTCGTGAACGTGGCCAACGTGGTCGCCGGCGTGCCGGTGTGGGTGATCGCGCCGAAGGATTCGACGGTCAAGGGCGTCGGCGATCTCGCAGGCAAAAGCGTCTCGACCGCACTGCCGCCGTCGACGAGCACGTATCTGCTGCAACGGCTCATCAGCGAACAGAAGCTCGCGGACGTGAAGATGAACACCGTGCAGATCGGCACCGAACTCGCGCCGGTGATGGCGGGGCGCTCGGAAGCCGCCGCGCTCTATATGCCGCAAGCGGAAACGGGGCTCGCGCAGGGTTATCGCATCGTGTACGCGTTCCCGAAGGCGTATCCGGGCGGCTATGCATTCTCGACCATCGACACGCTCTCTCTCACCGTCAAGAGCAAGCCGAAGATGGTAGCCGCGTTCGTGAAGTCGATCGGTGAAGCCGAAGCTCTGATTCAGCAATCGCACGACACGGCGAAGAGCGTCGCGCGCGCCGAATTCCCATCGCTCGATCCGAAGATCGTCGATTCGGCGGTGCAGCGTCTCATCGATCAGAAGATCTATGCGGCCACGCCCGGTATTTCCGAGCAGGCCTTCCGCAATGCGCTCGATCTGCAGGAGTCGATCGGCAACATCAAACCCGGCGCAATCACTTATGCCAATGGCGTCGACAACACGTTCGCCGCAGCCGCGAGCAAGTAACGATGAATCGATCAGATCAATCATTGCTCACGACACTGCTCGCTAATCGTCACGACGAAGCCGCCGCGCGCGCGACGCTGCTGGACGCGCAGGCCCGCGCCGATGCGCTGGAGCCGTGGCTTCGGGCCTTCGTGCATCGGCCGGATACGTACGCCGTGCGCGGCGCCGTGGCGCGTGCGCTCGTGGGCGTGCCCATCGGAGTCAAGGATCTCGCCGATACCGCCGACATGCCCACGGGCTACGGCTCGCCGGCTTACGACGGGCATCGGCCCGAGCGCGACGCGCGCATCGTGTCGATGATCCGCGCGCTCGGCGGGACGGTCTTCGGCAAGACCGCGACGACCGAATTCGCCTGGCGCGGACCGGCTGCGACCGTCAACCCGTGGAACCGTGCGCACACGCCGGGCGGCTCGTCGAGCGGATCGGCGGCGGCCGTCGCAGCGGGCATCGTGCCGCTCGCCATCGGCACGCAGACGGTCGGATCGATCATTCGCCCGGCCGCGTATTGCGGCATCGTCGGCTACAAGCCGTCGTATCGCGCGGTGCCGAGCGAAGGCGTGCATCCGCTGGCTGCGTCGCTCGATCACGTCGGATTCTTCGGGCGATCCGTCGACGATGTCGCCGTCGCGCATGCGTTGTTCGTCGAAGGCGCTCTTCAGGCAGTCGAAAGCGAAGCGGCGTGGCGCGATCACTTTCCGCGCGACACTTCCGCGCTCACGCTCGGCGTCGTTCGCACGCCGTTCTGGGACGAACTCATCGCGCCGCATCAACACGCCAACTTCGATGCATCGCTGGGGACGCTGAGCGAAGGCGGCGCGCGCATCGTCGAGTTGGACTACGGCGCGGACCTGCCGCAAATGCGCGAAGCGACACTGACGATTCTCGCGGTCGAGGCGTATCGCGCCGTCGGCGATGTAGCCGCACGCGCGCCCGCGCTGATGAGCGAACACATGCGCGTGCTGTTGTCCGAAGGCCAGGCGATGCCGCTCGAGCGCTATCAGCAAGCCTTGCTGTTGCAGGCGCAGGTGCGCTCGCAGTCTGCCGCGCTGCTGCAAGGCTGCGACGCGCTCGTGACCTTGCCCGCCAGCGGTGAAGCGCCCCACGGACACGCCGATACGGGCGACGCCCGTTTCTGCGCACCTTGGAGCCTGATGGGGGCGCCCGCCGTCAATGTGCCTTCCGGCTGGAGCGATGCAAATCTGCCGCTCGGCTTCCAGATCGTCGGCGCTTTCGGCGATGATGCGAAGCTGCTGCGCGTTGCCGCGCGCATCGAAAGCATGCTGAAGTTCGAAAGACGCGCCGTCACCATTTGATCGACGAAATGCGCAACATACGATAACGACCGCTCACGGAGACGAACATGAGCCAGCCCTTTCGTACGATTCAGCAATACGTGCTCGGCACGTTGCGCGCCGAGATTCTAAGCGGCGTGTATCCACCGAACTCGCGGCTGCGGCAGGAAGAGATCGCCAAACGCCTCAGCGTCAGTACGACGCCGGTGCGCGAAGCGTTCCGCGACCTGCGCGCGGAAGGGCTGGTCTCGATCGACCCCAACAAGGGCGTCGTCACGCGCGCGCTCACGGCCGCGGACGTCAGCGAAATCTACGAACTGCGCATGGTGCTCGAGCCGATGCTGTCCCAACGCGCCTGCAGGCATGCCACCGATGGCGACCTCGCCGCCGCCGAAAAGGTGCATGATGAAATGTGCGCGACATTGTCGTCCGAGAGATGGGCCATCCTCAATGAGGAGTTCCACAAGCATCTGATGGCGAGCGCCGCCGGCACGCGTCTCTTTGAACTGGTCGAAGGGCTGTCGCTGGTCGCGCGGCCTTACGTGTCCCTCTCGATGCACGTCAAGAGCGATATCCTCGACAGCAACAACCGCGAGCATGCCGATCTCCTCGACGCCTACCGCGCCCGCGATATGCGCGCCGTGCATGAGCAGACGTACGCGCATCTCGAGAACACGCGCGATGCGATCATCGCCTGTGTCGGGCAGGCCTTGCCTTCGCCAGCGGCGGCTTGAGCTCTTATCCGATTCCTCCTCGATGCCCATGACGCACGACTCTCTCGTCTCTCTCTCCGCCGTCGATGCGCGCCGACTGATCGGCGATCGCAGTGTCTCGCCAGTCGAACTGCTTGACGCGTGCATCGCGCGCATCGAAGCGATTAACCCTGCCGTCAACGCGATGGCGGCGACGTGTTTCGAACGTGCGCGCGACGAAGCGCGTCGCGCGGAAGCGGCGGTGATGCGTGGCGAGCCGCTCGGCTTGCTGCATGGCGTGCCCATCGGCGTGAAAGATCTGGAAGAGACCGCCGGCGTACTCACGACGTATGGCTCGAAGCTCTTCCGCGCAAACGTTCCGGACGAGGACAACGGGATGGTCGCACGCATTCGGGCGGCGGGCGCCATCGTGACAACCAAGACCAACACGCCCGAAATGGGCGCGGGTGCGAACACCCGCAACGACGTCTGGGGCGCGACGGGCAACCCCTTTGCGCCGCTGCTGAACGCGGGGGGGTCGTCGGGCGGATCGGCCGCAGCGCTCGCAACCGGCATGCTCCCGCTCTGCACCGGCTCGGACACGGGCGGATCGCTGCGCATTCCAGCCGCGCTCTGCGGGATTGTGGGACTGCGGCCATCGCCGGGACTCGTGCCGGGCGACCGGCGCGAACTCGGGTGGGCACCGATTACCGTGAGCGGCCCGATGGCCCGTACCGTCGCCGATGTGCGGTTGCTGCTTGCCGCGCAGGCTGGCTTCGACGCGCGCGATCCGCTAGCTCACGACGTCGATTCGGCCGCGCTTGCGCAGCGCCGTCCGATCGATGCGTCGGGGCTGCGCATCGGCTTTACCGATGACTTCGGGGTATGCGCGCTCGACGACGCATCCCGCGCGACGTTCCGCGCGAAGGTCGACAAGATCGCACGGCACGTGGCGGTGTGCGAACCGGTATGCATCGACATGAGCGGCATCGACCGATGCTTCGACGTAGTGCGCGCGCAGAACTTCGTTGCGCAGTTCGCGGAAATCTATGAGCGCGATCCGTCGCAGCTTGGACCCAATACGCGCGCGAACTTCGAGCTGGGCGCATCGATGACGCTCGGCGACGCCGTTTGGGCGCACAAGATGCAAACGACGCTGTATCGACGCTTCCAGTCGCTCGTGCAGCACTATGACGTGATCGTTTCGCCGACGGTGTCCGTCACGCCATTTCCGTGGTCCCAATGGCATCTCGAAGCGATCAATGGCAAGCCGCTCGATACGTACTATCGCTGGCTGGGACTGACTTACCTCGTTTCGCTGATGACCAATCCGGCGTTGTCGCTGCCGTGCGGGGTCGATCATGCCGGCATGCCGTTTGGTGTGCAGTTGGTCGGCCCAGCGCGTGGAGATGGGCGGTTGCTGGACATTTCGGAGGCGCTCGAAGCGGCATTTGCTACGGACGACGCGCTGCGGCGACCTGCGCCGGATCTTAAAGCACTGTCCGAGCCGGTCCCTGAGCTGCGGTCTATCGTGTCGTCCGCGCCGATCTTATCGAATCGTTCGAGGATGGCCTAGTGACGGCTTGACGACAAACTCAGGCTGTCATTCGTGATGCGAGCCCAAGAGGGATCTTGCCAGCTCTCTTGGCGATATTCGATAACTGGACTTCAGCATAAAGACATGTTTACAAGGCCTGTCGTGCGATGCAGGAGGCGCAGGCGGATAGCCTTCTCCGGTGCGCTGAAACGCCGGGACAGGCCCGAATCCGGCGCCCAGATCCGTCCCACGCGAAAAGCGGGCTAGTGGCGCAACGGGGCGGGCCTTTGACGAAAGAGAATGCCCCGAGCGCGTTATTCGTCAAGCGAAGCGTTGCGGTGACCCACACGAGGCATCCAGGCGCGTGCGGGAGGGGGCGATGTTGCGGATCGACGCACGCCGCCGCTGGTGGTACCGAAGAAAATTACCGAAGAAAATCGACATGAGGGCCAAACTCGCGGTCGCTGAACGTTGCCTGGGCTTTAATCAAGGTAGACCAATGTTTCTATCGCCGATGGGCCGCCGCTTCAGCCGCCGTGTCATGGTATTCCTTGAATTTCGTGATTCTTCCGTTTTCGATCGTGAAGACGTGAGGCAGCGCTCTCCGGGAACAAGCGGCACCACGCCGCTCGCCGGCTCCACGTATGGCAATCCGATTTCTTCTTCATCGCTTCATCGAGCGGCGAGTCGCGGACAAGCCGCGCACGCGACTCATGTGAAACGTTGAACGGCTGCTTCGGAGGGGATGACTGGCCGGAGCGGGTCCGGCTGCTGTCGATCGCTGCATCGCGCTGCCCTGGCGTGCATATGCCGCTTGCATGAGGCACTGAACGGCCAGTTGCGGACCTGCGCAGCGAAGGCGCAAATGCTCGATAGTAGCCATTGGCCGCGCGACCGCCTGATGGAAGTGTTAGGGCGGGTCGAGCGCACTCACCATGACGTAGTACCCGTCAGGATCGCGGAGCGCAAACTCTTTGGTTCCGGTGTTGGGGTTCACGTTGGGCTCCTCTTCGAGTCCGGCGACAAGCGCGCGGGCTCTCAGCAGCGCATCGTCGAAATCATCGATACGAAAGAACAAAAGCAGTCCGTTGCCAGGTTCCGCACGGTCGCGACTAGCCAGCGGAGGATGCTCGTGCGCGCCCCACCGGTGAAGGCATAGCAAGACCGTTCCATCCGTGTCGACGATTTGCCCGAAGTAGTCATGCGCTGGCAGCGTTTCCGGTTGTCCGAACAGCGACTGATACCACTTGAAGCTGCGGGCCACATCAGCAACACCAATGATTGTCCATGTGCGTTTCATCGGCTTCTCCTGCGGCCCATATATGACGTCCGCTTTCCCAGCGATTGAACGACCGCTGCCAGGCAGCTTGAAGGGCCGTATCGGGTCGACTTGCGCCAACCGCGCCGGCTGCGCGCTTTGCCGGTGACGCCCAGTCGAGATATGGTTGCCAGTCCACGAAGCGGAGTCGCTCGAAACTGGCACTAAGCCTTACACAGAACTGTAGTCAAGTGCCCGGATATCAGGATCCGCTCAACCAGCGGAGCGTCGGGTAGGGAAATCCGACGACCCAAACACCGTTCGCGCTGAAGTCCCACGTCGGGCCGAAGCTCGCCGGCTCGGTCAGTTGTTCGTCCGTGAGTCCGCTTGAGCTCGCCACCGGTGTGCCCGAGCCGACGCCTGCCGTCGCCCCGGACGACTCGCTGTTCCAGAACACGTCCGCGGCGATCCGGCCGCTATTCGTGCCCGCGATACCGCCTGTCGTTGCACCCGGATCAGGCGCGAGCGTCGACACCGAATAGGACTCGCGGATGACGCCCGCATTGCGGCCAACGAGGCCGCCAACTACTGCGCCACCCGTCACGCCACCCGCCACGATTTCCTCTGCATAAGATTGGTTGATCCCGCCATTGTTCACGCCGACGAGTCCGCCGATCGTGGCTTGCGCACCGCCCGTCACCGCGCCCAACGTGACAGACTGGTCGATGCAACCGTCGTTCGTACCGGCAAGACCACCGACCGTGCCCGCCCCGCTTACGCTCACCCCGGCGAATGACTGTTCAACGCGGCCCCGATTTTCGCCGACGATCCCTCCGGCCACGCTGCTTGTGTCGCCCGTGGATTGGACGCTACCGAAGACGCCGACCTGCACGATGAGCCCATAGTTGGTGCCGGCGAGCAAGCCGACCGGTCCTGCGGAGGAGGTCGCTGAGCTTTGTGTGAGATCAAAATTGCGCACGACGCCGGTTTTGCCGATCACGCCGAAAAGCCCGGTATCGGCGTCGCCGGGGATATTGAGTCCCGTGACGCCGCCATGGCCCATTCCGTCGAACTGGCCGGTGAACGGTGTGGCGGCGGTGCCGATGCCGTTGAAATTCACCGGATCCAGGAAATCGATTGCCCGGTTGCCCAACGCATAGTTGCCAGCGAGGTTGTTGTTCACCGCACTAAGGTCTGCCAGGTAGTTAATTAGCTGATAGGCGGTGATCTGCGTCACCAGGCCACTAAACGGCGCGGCACTCCAGGAAGGATTGCTGCGCAACGTACCGGGCGTGTATCTGCCGTTCATGTCGTAGAGCGCCGTGACGATGCCCGTGCTTCGCGACCAGTCGATGGTGCCCAGGTTGGTCACGCTGCCGCCGTTGTCGAATCCATGCCAGTCGGCATTGAGAATCAGCGAGCCTGTGCCGCGATTGGCGATGGTCGCGTTCGGCGCAATGGTCAGCGAGTGCGCCGCGTCGAGCGTCAGCGACGCGGCGCCGTGCCAGCGAATGCTCGCGTCGATAGCGATGTCTCCCTCGCCGGTCGCCCCTAGCAGGCCGTCGCCGCCGTTCGCGTCCACGTTGATCGAGGCACCGTGGCTCAGGCTTGCACTCAGCGTGCGAGCGGTGGAGGCGTCCGTGATGAAGTCCCCCGTTGTGATGTTCCAGGTTTTCGCCTGAACGTCCGCGCCGCCGACCTCGACCTCCTTGCCGGACATATCGACCGCGCCGCCGCTGCCGTCCGCATTGCGTGCGCTGATCTGCGCCCCGCGCGCGTCGACGCTACCGGTGTTGATAACTGAAGTGGCGGTATCGGTGTTCGCGACGAGCCACACGTGGCCGGCGCGTGACGCAGTGCCGGTGGCGCGCAGCGCTCCCGAATGACCCGCGAGCGCGAAAATGTTGCCGTCGGCCGCCTGCAAATTGATGATAGCCGCCTGCACCGAGCCCGTGTTCGTCACCGTGCCGCCGCTTCCGACGTCCACGAAAACTTGCTGATCCGTGCCGTCAAGCAGACGGCCCTGACGCCCCACGGCAAGTTCGGCATTGCCGGTTGGCGCATCGATTGTCCCTGCGTTCGTGACCTTGTTAGCCGATATGAGGAACACGTCCCCGCCCGACGAGATGAGTCTGCCGAGATTGATCACATTCGCCGTGGAGCTGCCCGTGTAGACCGACCCACCGATCGCGGGCGGATTCAAAAATGTGTCGTTGGGGATGTCGAGCGTCGAAGCGACGAAGCGCCCGCCCGTCGAGACCACGCCGTTTCGCCCGATTAGAACCCCATGCGGGTTGACAAGGTAAATACTGCCGGTGCCGCTCAGCGTGCCGAGGATCGCGGAGAAGTCGTTACCCGTCACGCGATTGAGTGTCGCGCCCGTGCCGTTGTTGATCGAAACCGTGCCGTGCGGTCCGATCGAGAAACTGTCCCATTCGATGATCCCCCGCGAGCCCGTTTGCGTGATGTTCAGGTTCGTGCCGTTCTGAGCAATGCTTCCTGAGCCGCCTATGAAGCGGCCGCCTTGCGGCAGCGGTCCTGCCGCGAAGGCCTGTTGCCCAGAGAACAGTTCAGTCAGTGCAAGCGCGATGACCAGCGAGATGTTTCGCGACCACCGACAGCTTCCAGGTGCGCGCCGTAGACGCGACAATCTAGCAGCAGGGCTCATACGTCCCCGTGTAAGCGCAAGACGGTCGGCACGCGCGAGGAAAGGGCGCGAACTGCGCGACCGTGTATGAAGAATAGCGGGAGACGTTGTCGGGATGCGCCTAAATCTACGCGTTTTGCGCCCCTTGTCGGCACGTGTGTGCTCTGCTCACCGTCAGTTGTCCCTTGGATATCTGCCGTAGAGCCTCCACGAGACAGAGTGGCGGCAACACGCCCTGAGCCAGTCCGTCAAGTGGTTTCAGAGGAAAGCGTGGTGCTTCCTGGAAGCGTCGCGCGTTCGAGAAGTGGCGAGCCATGTGTTCTCAACGCGTTCAGATAGGCGCTCTCATCGTAGGGTTTTCCCGTCTGCCAGCAACGGTAGAGGATGCGTATCCATTTGAACGCCAGCGCCCTCGCCCCGCCCCGATCACCTTTTTGTTGAATCCGAGCAAGTTTCTTCCAATTCTTCAAGGGGCCGGTTCATTGGCGCGGAAAAACGCCGATCGGACAAAACTGTCATCGCTAAAGGCTACTTTAGAATCAATCCGTTATCCATTACTTGAAAGAAAATCCATCTTCAACTTTAACTTTGCAAATAACAGCCAGCTTCTCGTTTAGCAGGACCACGGCAGCCTCCACTAGACCGGAGCTTTGTCGTTCATCTTCTGCTTTCCCCGGATTCGTGTTTTGCTTTAATCGCCAGGGGTTAAGGAATTAAGCAGAAGATGAAGACAAAATCCAGCTTCCACTTTAATGCAAATTTTTTCACGAAATGCTTTATTGTTTCAGCAAACGCTTTAATTTATCCTCACGACGACGCTTAGCTTCGTCATGCACTAAAAATAGTCTCGCACGAAATGGAACAGGCGGATCTCTGCATCGGATCGTGCCACAGACCCGCCCAATCCAAAAGGGCTGGCACGGCAACGCATTACGTGATGCCGCAACGGCTGACTGATCCGCCGCGCGACCTTGGCGTCGTAGCCATCCGGTCGCGACTGAGTTCACCAGTCGTCCAACTCATGCGTACCGGTCGCCCCAGTTTTGCAACCAAAGATTGGTCGCTCATCAATGAAGGCCGACGACAGCTGCGATTTCAGGCAAATGCCGGCTGGCTCTTGACGCTCGGGCGTTCGCGCACTCTCGCGTACCAGGCGAGAAGGGCTTCGTACTCTGCGGGCACCGGCAGCTTCACGATCGACGCAAAGACCAAGCCGCCAATGACGGTGATGTCGGCCATCGAGAACGCATCCCCGGCGACAAAAGGCTGCTTTTTCAGGACGTCATTGAAGTACTGCATGCCCCTGAGGGTGATCTCGCTGAGGCTGTCGGCATCAAGGCCGCGAGCATCTACCATCACTTCGCAAGCAAGTCCGATCTCGGAGCAGCGGTGGCGAGGCGTTATTGGGAGGACTCGGCAGCCACGCTGGATGCACTTTGGGTCGAATCCGCGAATCCGAGCGACTGTCTGCGCCGCTATCCGGATACATTTCGCAAGGCACTGGAGCGTGATAATCGCATATGCCTCTGCAGCTTCATGGCCGCCGAATCTGATGACTTGCCGGAGGCGGTGACGAAAGAGGTCCAAACCTTTGCTGATGTGAATGTTGCATGGCTGAGCAAGGTGCTATCCACCACGGCCATTGTCCGCGCCGAGGAGCGCGAGGGGCGTGCTCGCGCCATCTTCGCAGCCGTCGCTGGCGCTCAACTCATCGCCAGAAGTCGCGCGGATATCTCTGTCTATGATGGCTTAATTGAAAGCTATCGTATTGCTGGTCTTTTGCCGGCATAGCAGCAGAAAAAAAGTCGGTACGACGCCTCCTGGCCTTCGAGGTGCAGGTGCCGGTGTGCCGGATGGGCGAAGCGAGCGATATCGCCACAGCGGCGCTATTTCTGGCGACTGACGTTTCGCGGTACATGTTGGGCGCGGAGTCGGTGGTCGACGGCGGCATCTCGCTGCTCTAATATCTCGGCCCAAGACCCTCGCATTGGTGATCGCACATGTATTGCTATCCGAAGATCGAACAGTCCGATTTGCCGCCGACCTCGCAGCTGAGACGGTCGTACGGCCTGGCTGATTTCGCGGACGCGTTCTCGGTGGACCTGCCAGAAAGAGCCTGCCACGACGCAGAGGCTCTCGCACGACACGTCTTTGCCAGGCAGCCGGCATGGATTGGCATGCTGCTGAGATTCCGCGACATTCTCGTGCGGCCGTTCGGCTTGAAGACAGCAGTTGACCTCAAGGAGAAAGGAGGCGACAGGATAAGCCTATTTCACGTATTCGAACGATATGACGACGAGATCGTTCTCGGCGAGGATGACACGCATCTGGATTTCCGCGTGTCGGTCCTCGTGCAGCCGTCATCTCACGGGCGATCCCGCCTCATAGTGACGACGCTCGTCTTCTACAATCGTCCGCTGGGGCGAGCCTATATTACGCTCATCGCACCTTTTCATCGGGTTGTCGTACGAGCCTCGCTTCATCGAGCGCAGCGGCTAGGATGGCCCAATGCATAACGGCGATCCACTGAGCCGTCTGCGCGGCTCAGCCAGAGAGCAGGCGGTGGCACCGCCTGCCGTCGCCGTTGATATCAACTGCTTGAATTCCGAGGTATCGAAGGGCGGCACCAACGGCCGAAACGAGATGCAACGGCCATTCGCTCGGTCAGATTGGCCAGCACGTTGTCGGCCTAAGCGGTCAGTCTCCAGGGTGCTCAGTAGCGACGTGCTCAGTAGCGACGACCTGAGCGTCCGCTTTCGCAGTATCCGGATCATAATCCGCCTCCGAATGGACAAACTCGGTTCGAATCCGACATGGTCCACCAAGTCTCGCTTGGGTCCGCGGATATCTGCTTTGAATTCGGACCGCTCCGTAGGGGGGCGAATTGCGGGGGCCGGATTTCGTTCCGTGACCCTGTCGGCCCTACTTGCACAGCGGATTTTATATGTCACGCTATGACAATTTTGCGGGGGAGTCGCTAATGGTACATAACCCCGGCGCTTATGATAGGAAATCGCGCCTACCGGGCCCCCCCTAATAGACCTAATAGACCTAATAGAGCTGTAAGACTTCCTTGATCTGACGCATGGATAACCTGTTGTTCGGCATTCGCACTCCCGACGCAAAAACGTCGAGGGTGCCATGGGTTACCCGCGTGGTTACCTCACATTCCAGCGCTCGACTTCACGTGAAATTCATGCTCGGGCAGTCGTGGAATCCGCGCTCGGGCAAGTGTGGAATCTGCGCTCGACTTGCCGTCGAATACGCACTTGTACGTCGCGTCAGGGACACGATGTCCGTTCTCGCGTACTGCAATGGCCTACGCTCTGGCGCCGTCTCTCAGCATCTCAGGTCAGCTTATTGCGAGAAAACGGTTTATTGCGCGACTGGCGACACTTCGAACACGCAGTGGTCGTGGCCTTCCGCTGCGCATTGCACTTCCTTCGACTGCGAGCGCGGAGCGCCCTCGCCAGCTTCAGTAGTGTCGTTCACCCAGTCCATAGCGCCGGCGAACCAGCCCGCGAACATGTAGCAAAGCTTGCCGTGCTTGCCCGGTTGCGCCAGCACGAAGGATGAGTGACGGAGTTCGACGCGCCCACGCGCGCTCACCGGATCGACTTCGACGATCGTGAAGATGCCCCATCCTCGTTGCGAAAGACGCTTCACGTAATGCTCGAATACGGCTATGCCACTGATGCCGTGCTGCTTTGCTTCCTTGTCGCACCAGTGATAGGCCGACTTGTAACCCGCCTTGTAGAGGATCTCCGCGTAGGCATCACGCCCGAGCGCCTCTTCGACAGCCTTGTGATTGTTCGTGAAGAAATGGCGCGGGACGTACAGCATCGGCAGTGCGTCAGAGGTCCAGACGCCAGTGTTCGGATCGACGTCGATCGGCAGTTGCGGTTGCATCGCGAGGGTGCTCCGAGGAGTGAGTTTCGGTTCGCGCGGGCGCTCGTCACGGCGCCCGTCGCGTTTCGATGAATGAGGATCGGGCTTCGGTGCTTATGCGCCCCAGACATCGCGGAACACGCGCACCCAGTTTTCGCCCATGATCTTGCGGATGCGCGTCTCGCTCCAGCCTGCGCGCTGCATGGCCGCGGTGAGGTTCGGGAACTCGCCGATCGTGCGGATGCCTTCCGGGTTCACGACCTTGCCGAAGTTCGTCAGACGGCGATAGCGGCCCTTGTCGTGCGTGAGCCAGTCGAAGAAGTCGACGCTGTAGCCCTGCGTGAAATCGGTGCC
Source organism: Paraburkholderia sp. 31.1 (assembly GCF_014397645.1). Lineage (NCBI taxonomy): Bacteria > Pseudomonadati > Pseudomonadota > Betaproteobacteria > Burkholderiales > Burkholderiaceae > Paraburkholderia > Paraburkholderia sp. 31.1. The sequence goes on along the minus strand of NZ_VZQN01000035.1, from coordinate 33,563 downwards.
GATGCCCACCGTATCTTCGCCGGCCAGGTTGACGACATAGTCGATGGCTTCGATGTAGTCCTCGACCGTCGCATCGATTCCGCGCTTGAGGAACGGCGCGAACATCGTCACGCCGATGAAGCCGCCGGCCTCGGCGATTTCCTTCAGCTGTTCATCGGACTTGTTGCGCGGGTGCTCCTTGAGACCCGACGGCAGGCAATGCGAATAGCAGACCGGCTTCTTCGAGAACGCAATGGCCTCCGACGACGTATTGCCACCAACGTGCGACAGATCGACCATGATCCCGACGCGGTTCATTTCGGTAATCACTTCGCGGCCGAAATCCGACAGCCCACCGTCGCGCTCATAGCAACCGGTGCCGACCAGGTTCTGCGTGTTGTAGCAAAGCTGCACGACGCGCACGCCCATGTCGGCGAAGGCTTCGATATAGCCGAGGTTGTCCTCGAACGCATGCGCGTTCTGGAAGCCCAGGATCACCCCAGTGCGGTTTTCCTTCTTCGCACGCGCGATGTCTTCGGTGGTGCGCACGAGCGTCAGCAACTCACTGTTTGCGCGGATCTGCTGCTTCATCAACGAGATGTTGTCGACGGTCTTCGTAAAGCTCTCCCACACCGACACCGTACAGTTGGCCGCGGTGATGCCGCCCTTCCTCATGTCCTCGAACACCGAGCGGTCGAATTTCGAAATGTTCAGGCCGTCGATGATGATGCTGTTCTCATGCAGATTGCTCATTCGATGCTCCGTATAGGCTTCTGGCGCGTGGGGTCGCTATGGCTGTGCGCAAGCTTGGAGGATCAGGCGGCCAACCTCGCGGAATTCGCCGACGCCAAAGCCGCGCGTCGTGCCGGCCGGCAGTCTCGGGAAAGCTTCGAACGATCCGGGCTACCTGAGCGGTCGCTGCGCTCCGAGCATCTCGCCTATAGCTGGGTCGTTGTCAGTGCCCACATCTTGCAAGGACATTCGTGAAGTTTCTGGAAGCATCATCCCGCCGATCAGGCCCATGAAAGATACGGCGATCAGATACAAAGCGGGCGACAGATTGTTTCCGGTCGTGCCGATCAACCAGGTAGCGACCAACGGCGCGGTGCCCCCGAAGATCGTGTAGGCGAGGTTATAGGTAATGGCCGACCCGGTATAGCGCATCCTGGTTGGGAACACTTCCGACAACAACGCAGCCGTCACCACGCCCGACAACACCGCGCCTGTCGCGAGCATTGCCACGCCGATCAGTGCTGACAGAAATTGTCCCGAGCCGGCGAGCGAGAACGAGGGATAGACGATTACGATTAACAGCGCGCACGTGGTGAATAATGTCATGCGGCGTCCGGCGAAGTCAGAATACAGGCCGGCAAGCGGACAAATGGCCGCAGCAAACAAAAGTGCTACAACGGTGATCAGCAGCGAAGTTGCGCGACTCATGTGTCCTACGACCTGCAGATATGTCGCGAAATAGGTAGTAAAGGTATAGAAGGACAATGCTGTCACTGAAATAAATGCACCGAGCTTCAGAATGCCGCCCGCCTGCGTACGGAACGTTTCGCGCAACGGCGCATGCGCCACCTGGTGCTCGCCTTCAAGAGCGCGGAAGGCGGGTGTTTCATTGAGACTGATGCGCAGGTACAGCCCGATGAGCCCGATGGGTGCGGACGCGAGGAACGGCACGCGCCATCCCCACGCGCTCATTGCATCAGCCGAAAGCGTTGCATCAAGCGCATAAGCGACGACGGCCGCGATCGCAAATGAAGAAAAAGTCGACACGGGAACAAAGCTGCCGTACCAGCCGCGTTTGTTTTGCGGGGCGTGCTCCATTACGTAGGCACAGGCGCCAGCATACTCACCACCGGCCGAAAAGCCCTGCACGCAGCGAATCACGGTTAGCAACAACGGCGCGAGAGCACCGATGGCGGCGTAGGTCGGCAGCAAGCCGATCAGTGTGGTCGCCCCGGCCATCATCAAGATGGTCAGCGCCAGCGTGCGTTTGCGCCCAATCCTATCTCCAATTACGCCAAACACTATGCCACCGACCGGACGAAATGCGAAAGCCACTGCAAACACCGCGAAAGTCTTCAGGAGGCCCGCGGAAGGATCGCTGTTCGGAAAAAACTCGCTAGTGAGGATAGTTGCGAGGAAACCATACGCTGCGAAATCGAACCATTCAACAAAGTTACCAATCGAGGCAGCCATGATGACTTTGCGCAGTGTTCTAATATCGACTTCAGGGGACGGTGCCTTAGACATTCGATACTCCCGTAGTTGCTGTGAGCGTGCCGTGAAAGCATCACCCACATGCGTAATCGATCGCGCTTCAAAAAGTAAGGATCGATAGAGAGTAGAAGGGACCAAAAGTCGGCGTCATAGAACATTCCCGCCATTACGTTGTAACGAGAGCGCCAGGTTTTCAGCGCGCTGATTCGGCTTCCGGTATTTTGAGCGAGGCGGAGGGTCGGCCGGGATTCGCAAAAAATCCGCCGTATCCCGCATCTCCCATCCCGACCTAAGCCACTGATTTGAATGCGAAATCGATCGCCGGATCGAGCGGAGGCACGGGTCGCCGGAGATCGAGCAGAGAGTCACCGAGCGCGTCGTCCAGGCTGAAGAAGCGCTGGTTGCGTAGGCGGGCGATGACCCATCTCTGCGCCAGAAGGACCGACAACTCTGCTTTCGGCTTATCGCGGGGTTTTTTACTCCGGGTTGGAATGACCGCCACGAAGTAATGCGAAGCCATCTCCTGACGGATCTTCCTCTGGCCAAATTGGCCGCCTTCGCCTTATGTATCAAGGCTCGCGTGCGGTGGGTTGGCCCGATGGCGGCGCGGTGGCGGTCGCGATCTGGCTTGCCGCGTTGATGCCGCATTGCGGCGGACGCTAGCACGCGCCTTTGGCGCATCAACGAAGCGGAGCCACGCCTTCCACGATGCCCGCCGGCATGCAGATGTGCTTGATCTCGGTGAAGTCGGCGAGCGCGTCGTAACCGTGCAGACGCCCGAGCCCGCTTTGCCGGTAGCCGCCCGTTTCCGCTTCCGCGAACAGCTTGTTGTGATCGTTGATCCACACTGTCCCGTTGCGCAGCGCCCGCGCGGTGCGCAACGCGCGCGCGCCGTCGTGCGTCCACACGCTGGCCGACAGGCCGAAGACCGTATCGTTGGCCTTCTCAAGTGCTTCCTGCTCGCTTTCAAAAACTTCGAGCGCGACGAACAGCCCGAAAATCTCGTCCTGACAGAAGAACGCCTTCGGATCGCCATGCTCGACGAGCGTCGGCGACAGAAACGCATGGCCGGAGCCCGCGCCGCGCAGCACGTCCTGGCGCAGACGTGCATCCTGCGCCCACGTCGTGCGATCGAACACATGGCGCGCGGCGGCGATGGCGGCATCGGCTTCATCCGCGCCGCCGTCGGCGAACTGGCCGATGGCCTCGCCCGTGGCGGGATCGATGCTGTCGAGCGTAGGCGTGCCGGTCCATTCGCCGGCAATCCAGCGTGATGCGTTCATGCGGAGCGTTCCTTCAAAGAAGGGGATGGTTCGTTACACGAAATATTCGAGGCTTGATGCAGCTCGTCGCCGATGATCGCGATCAGCGCTTCGGCCGCCGCGCTCAACGGCCTTCGCGGATGGCTCACGCAGACGACATGCCGCACGATGCGCGGCGCGAGAATCGGGCACGCGCGCAAGGTGCCATGCCGCGCCGCGCGCTCGACCACGATGCGCGGCAGGATCGTCGCAAAGCGCGTGTTTTCGACGAGCTTGAGGATGGTCGAGAGCACGTCGATTTCGAAGCGCGGCGCGAGCAGCACGTCTTCATGCTGCGCGGCGCTGTCGAGCACGCCGCGCAGGCCGTGGCGCTTGGTCGGCAGCACGAGTTCCAGTTCGGGCAGCTGCGCGAGTTCAATGGCGTGCGGCAGATCGGGGCCGTGCGCGGCGCTGGTTGCGAGCACCATCTCTTCGTCGAGCAGCGCGCGGGAGTCGAGCGACAGACGCGCGCGCGGCTTGTTGATGATCGCGGCATCCAGCTGACCGCCCGCCACCCAGTCGATGAAAGTCGCGCTGTAGCCGTCGGCGACCGTGACTTCGACATCCGGATATTGCGCATGAAAGCGCGAGAGCGAATCCGCGAGCACGCTCTCCGTGACCGACGCAATCAGCCCGATGCCGACGTGTCCCGTCACGACTTCATCGCGCTGAACGATCTGCTGCCGCGCGTGTGCGAGGTCGCGCATGATCGGCAGAAACAGGCGATACATCAGCCGCCCCGCCGCGGTCGGCGCCATGCCGTGCGCGCCGCGCTCGAAGAGTTGCTGATGCAGTTCGTCCTCGAGCTTCGCGATCTGCATGCTGAGCGCGGGCTGCACGATATTCAGGCGCTTGGCCGCCCGCGTAACCGAGCCGTCCTCGAACAGCGCGATGAAGTACTGAATTTGCTTGAGGTCCATCTCACCCCTCGTGCATCAGCGATGCTAATAGCCACCACCTGCATTATCACGTCGAACGGTGCGTGCCTGCCGCGCGCCGTTGCCGCCCGCGCCCGCCAGTACGGGTTGCGGGACGGATCTATTGATACGTAACCGCAAGAACGCTGTCATCGGGGCTAACACTGATATAAGAGTGAATGATCCAGCGCATCAGAAAACACTATTAGAAGTTATGGCGCGATATCGCTACGCTTGACCCCATCGCTCGCTGCGGCATCACTTTGCCGGGCACAGCACAGATGGAGACGCTGATGAACATACGCGATGCCGCAAAGAACGGAATTTCCTCATTCTCGTGGGCCCCGGAAGGCTCGGAGGCGTGCTCGCTCTCGCTGCGCGACTGGCTCGCGCATCTCGCGAAGACGGGACGCCTCGCGACCATCGACAAGCCGGTTGCGCTCGAACACGAACTCGCCGCTATCGCCAAACGCCTCGACGGCACGCAGGCGGCGTTTTTCACGCGCCCCGGCGGCCATGCGGTTCCGGTCGTGAGCGGATTCATGTCGAAGCGGGCGTGGATTGCCGAAGCAATGGGCGTCGACGAAGCCGCTTTGCTCGCACGTTTTTCCGCCGCTGCCGCCGAGCCGCTCGCGTCGAAAGTCATTGCTCGTGAGGACGCGCCGTGCCAGCAAGTGGCGCATACGAGCGGAATCGATCTGCACGCGCTTCTGCCTATTCCCACGCATAGCGAGCATGACAACGGCCCGTACGTCACCGCGGGTCTCGTGATTGCGCGCAATCCGCGCACCGGCGTGCAGAACGTGTCGATCAACCGCATTCAGGTGCATGGCCGCGATCGCATGGCGATTCTGCTGCTGCCGCGCCATCTCTACGCGTTCCAGCGCGCCGCCGAGGAAGCGGGCGATGCGCTCGACGTGGCCGTCGCCATTGGCGTCGATCCGCTGACGATGCTCGCTTCGCAAGCGATCACGCCCATCGATAACGACGAACTCGAAATCGCCGGCGCGCTGCACGGCGCGCCGCTGCCGGTCGCGCAATGCGTGACGAGCGGTGTGCATGTGCCCGCGTTCGCGGAGATCGTCATAGAAGGACGCATTCTGCCGAACGTGCGCGAGCCGGAAGGCCCATTCGGCGAGTTCCCAAAGTACTACAGCGCGAAGGAAGCGCGCGAAGTCATTGAAGTGACGGCGGTGACGCATCGGCGCGACCCGATTTTTCATACGATCGTGCCGGCCGAAATGGAGCATCTGCTGCTCGGCGCGATTCCGCGCGAAGCGACGCTCCTCGCGCACCTTCAGCGCAGCCATCCGGCGGTGAAGGACGTGCATCTGTCGGTAGGCGGTGTGTGCCGCTATCACCTGTGGGTGCAGTTCGACAAGAAACGCGAAGGCGAAGCGAAGAACGTGATTCTCTGCGCGTTCGGCGCGCATTACGACATCAAGCTGGTCGTCGTCGTGGATACGGACGTGAACGTGCACGATCCCGCAGAAATCGAATGGGCGATTGCGACGCGCTTTCAGGCCGACCGCGATCTCGTCGTCGTCGCGGGCGCGCAAGGCTCGCCGCTCGATCCCTCGACGACGGTCGGCCAGCCCGACGACGCCCCCGCGCATCTGCAAGGCATCAGCGCGAAGATGGGACTCGACGCGACGCGCCCGGTCGTCTATCCGGCGCATGTCTTCACACGCGTGCGCATCCCGGGTCAGGACACCGCGGATCTGACCGCGCTCGTCGCCGCCGACAACAGCGCGCTCGACGCCTACCTCGCGCGCGATCATGGCTGAGCGGAAGAAGCGCATCGTCGTGGGCATATCGGGCGCGAGCGGCGCGGTCATCGGCGTGCGGCTGCTCGCTGCGCTGCGGCGCCTCGGCACGCACGAGACGCATCTGATCGTGTCGGCGTCGGGTGCAGTGACGGCGGCGCAGGAGCTCGGCCTCACGCGCGGCGACGTCGACCAACTCGCGGACGTCGTGCATAACGTGCGCGATATCGGCGCGGCCGTGGCGAGCGGTTCGTTCCTCAGCGAAGGCATGGTGATTGCACCGTGTTCGATGAAAACGCTCGCGGGTGTCGCGAACGGCTTCGCGGACAATCTGCTGACCCGCGCCGCCGACGTGATGCTCAAGGAGCGCCGCCGCCTCGTGCTGGTCGCGCGCGAGACGCCGCTCAATCTCGCGCATCTGCGCAACATGACGCTCGCGACCGAAATGGGCGCCATCGTAATGCCGCCGGTGCCGGCGTTCTATGCGCATCCGAAGACCATCGACGATGTCGTCGATCACACGGTCGGGCGCATTCTGGATCTGCTCGGCATCGAGCACGGCGAGATTGCGCGCCGCTGGAGCGGTCTCGCCGATGAATTCGGCAGCCGCGGCGAAGATGACGGAGTGACGCCATGAATCAGCGCGAAACCGGATTTGCCGATATCAACGCGCGCGTGGCCGACAGCGATGCCGCGAAGCCGCGGCGCCACGTCGGCCAGCCGCTGCAGCGCTTCGAAGACCCCGCGATTCTCACGGGCCGCGGCCGCTACGGCGACGATATCGCCGTGAAGCCCGGCACGCTGCACGCAGCGATTCTGCGCTCGCCGCACGCGCATGCGGAACTCGTTTCCATCGATACCGAAGCCGCATCGAAGCTGCACGGCGTGCACGCCGTGCTCACGCGCGACGATCTGCGTCCGTGGTCGCGACCCTTCGTCGTCGGCGTGAAGTCGCCGATGGAGCAGTGGGCGCTCGCGATGGACCGCGTGCGCTACGTCGGCGAGCCGGTGGCGGTGGTGATGGCGGAATCCCGCGCGCTAGCGGAAGACGCGCTCGACCTCATCAAGGTCGACTACGCGATGCTCGATCCGGTCACGTCCATCGAACAATCGGTGCGGGGCGATGCGCCGGTGCTGCACGAGCGCGTCGGCAGCAACGTGATCAGCGACCGGCGTTTCCGCTATGGCGAACCGGAAGCCGCGTTCGAAAACGCGCCGCATCGCGTGAAGCTCGTCGCGCACTATCCGCGCAACACGTGCGCGCCGATCGAATGCGGCGTGGTCATCGCCGAGTATCTGTCGGGCGGCGAAGGCTATGACGTCACATCCAATTTCATGGGACCGTTTTCGCTGCACGCCGTCATGGCGATGGCGCTCAACGTTCCCGCGAACCGTCTGCGTCATAAGGCCCCGCGCGATTCCGGCGGCAGCTTCGGCGTCAAGCAGGCGGTGTTTCCGTATGTCGTGCTGATGTGCCTCGCCTCGCGCAAGGCCGGCGCGCCGGTGAAATGGGTCGAGGACCGGCTCGAACACCTGAGCGCGGCGACTTCCGCGACCGCGCGCCTTTCGACCATCGAAGCGGCCGTTGAAAGCGATGGCCGCATCGTCGCGCTTTCCTACGATCAACTGGAAGATATCGGCGGCTACGTGCGCGCGCCCGAACCCGCGACCTTCTACCGGATGCACGGCTGCCTGACGGGCGCATATGCCATTCCGAATCTCGTCGTGCGCAACCGCGTCGTGCTCACGAACAAGACGCCGACCGGCCTCGTGCGCGGCTTCGGCGGACCGCAGGTCTACTTCGCGCTGGAGCGGCTCATTCAGCGTATCGCCGTCGAACTGAGGCTCGATGTGCTCGATGTGTACCGCCGCAACTTCGTTCCCGCCGATGCCTTTCCGTATCGCGCGACGGCGGGCGCGCTGCTCGACTCCGGCAACTATCAGGAAGCGCTGCGCCGCTCGATGACCGAAGGCGGCTACGACGAACTCGTCGCGCGACGCGACGCGGCGCGCAAAGTTGGGCGTCTTTATGGCATCGGCTTCGCGGCGATCGTGGAGCCGTCGGTATCGAACATGGGATACATCACGACTGTGATGCCGCCCGACGCCCGCAAGAAAGCCGGGCCGAAGAACGGCGCGATCGCCAGCGCGACGGTGAGCGTCGATCTGCTCGGCGGCGTGGTCGTCACCATCGCGTCGACGCCAGCGGGCCAGGGCCACATGACGGTGTGCGCGCAAGTCGTCGCGGATGTGCTCGGGCTCGACCCGAAGGACATCGTCGTGAACGTCGAATTCGATACGCACAAGGACGCGTGGTCCGTCGCGGCGGGCAATTATTCGAGCCGATTCGCGGGCGCGGTGGCCGGCACGGTGCATCTGGCCGCGACCCGCGTGCGCGAAAAGCTCGCGCGCATTCTCGCGAAGCAGTTCGGCTGCGCGCCCGGCGACGTGCGCTTCGAAGGCGCGCGCGTCTTTCCGAACGGTGCCGAAGAGCGCGCGTTGCCGTTCGCGCGCGCCGCAAGCAATGCGCCGCACTGGGCGCCCGCGCTGTTACCGGAAGGCGAGGAGCCGGGTCTGCGCGAGAGCGTCTTCTGGTCGCCGCCGCACATGGACGCGCCCGACGAGCAGGATCGCATCAACACGTCGGCGGCGTATGGCTTCGCGTTCGACATGTGCGGCGTGGAAGTAGACCGCGTGACGGGGCGCGTGCGCATCGACCGTTATGTGACGACGCACGACGCCGGCACGCTACTCAATCCCGCACTCGCCGATGGCCAGATTCGCGGCGCGTTCGCGCAAGGCGTCGGCGCGGCGCTGATGGAAGAGTTCCGCTACGGTGCGGACGGCAGTTTCCAGTCCGGCACGCTCGCCGACTATCTGATGCCGACGACCTGCGAAGTGCCCGACCCGGTGATCGTACATCTGGAGACGCCGTCGCCCTTCACGCCGCTCGGCGCGAAGGGGCTCGGCGAAGGCAACAACATGAGCACGCCGCCGTGCATCGCGAATGCGGTGGCCGATGCCCTCGGCGTCGACGATATCCGCCTGCCGCTCACGCCGCCCAAAGTGATGGCGCTGATCGGCATCGACGATCCCGAACCGTCGCGGCCCGAACTGCGCGAAGCACCGGCTGCGAAGCCCGCGACGCCGGGCGGCAAGGCGTTGACGGCGCGCGGCACGGTCGATTTGCCCGCGACGCCCGAAGCCGTGTTCGGCGTGCTGCTCGACCCGAAGGCGCTCGCGAAGGTCATTCCCGGCTGCCATGCGCTCGACGAGACCGCGCCGAATCAGTATCGCGCGGACGTGACGGTGGGCGTCGGCATGATCAAGGCGCGCTTCGAGGCGCGCATCGGCTTGTCGGAGATCGACGCGCCGCACCGGCTGCGGCTCGCGGGCGCGGGCATCTCGCCGCTCGGCAGCGCGCGCGGCAACGGTCTCGTCGAACTGACGCCGCAGGGAACCGGCACGCGCCTCACTTATGACTATGAAGCGCAGGTGTCGGGCAAGGTGGCGGCGGTCGGCGCACGCATGCTCGAAGGCGCGGCGAAGGTCGTGCTCAAGCAATTGTTCGAATCGCTCGGACGGCAGGCGGCGGGCCAGCCCGTCGAGCAGCGCAAGTCGTGGATTGCGCGGATTTTGGCCCGCTTCAGGAGGCACGTATGAAGCCCGCGCCGTTCGATTATCTGCGCGCCATGACGACGCAAGACGCGCTCGACGCCCTCGCGCAAACCGGCGACGACGCGCGCGTGCTGGCGGGCGGTCAATCGCTGATGGCCGTGCTCAACATGCGGCTCGCGCAGCCGCGCGTGTTGGTCGATATCTCGCGCACCGCCGAACTCGACGCCGTGCGCGTGGATGACAAAGCAGGCCATCTCGTCGTGAGCGCGGCGGCGACGCAAGGCAGCGTCGAATGGCGTCCCACGCTGCGCGACGAAGTGCCGATGCTCGCGATGGCGTTCCCGCATATCTCGCATTTTCAGATTCGCAATCGCGGGACGGTGTGCGGCTCCGTCGCGCATGCGGACCCGAGCGCAGAACTGCCGCTGGTGCTGGCCGCGCTCGGCGGCGACGTGATGCTGCGCTCGAAAAAGAAGCGCCGCACGCTCGCCGCGCAGGATTTTTTTCAGGGAATGCTGATGACCGCGCGCGAGCCAAACGAACTCGTGGAAGCCGTGCGCTTTCCGCTCAGGAAGCCCGGCGAACGCTATGCGTTCACCGAGTTCTCGGCGCGGCACGGCGATTTCGCGATCGTCGCGTGCGCGGCGGTGGTGACGGACGATTCGATCCGTATCGCGGTCGGCGGCGTCGCGGACCGGCCGGTGGCGGAAAGCTGGCCGCGTCTGACAGGCGACGACCTGCGCGGCGCATTGAACGACCTGAGCTGGAAGCTGAACGCGCAGGACGACGCGTACATCAGCGCGAAATATCGACGCAATCTCGTCCGGCAACTGGGATGGCGTGTGATCGAGGAGGCTACGTGAGCAGCAACACATCGGACAACATCATGCGGCAAGGGGAGCAGCGGCGCATCACGCTGACGCTCAATGGCCGCGAACGCAGCGGCCATTGCGAGCCGCGCGAACTGCTGTCGGATTTCATCCGCCACGAACTGGGCGCGACCGGCACGCATGTCGGCTGCGAGCATGGCGTGTGCGGCGCATGCACGGTGCACGTGGATGGCGTCGCGGCGCGCTCGTGCCTGATGCTCGCGGTGCAGGCCGATGCGCGGCGCATCGACACAGTCGAAGGTCTTGCGCCCGACCAGACGCTCGGCGATTTGCAGCAGGCGTTCCAGCGCCATCACGCGCTGCAATGCGGCTTCTGCACGGCGGGCATTCTGATGTCATGTGCGGACTATCTGCAGCGCGTGCCGAATCCGACCGAGGATCAGGTGCGCGACATGCTCTCGGGCCATATCTGCCGCTGTACCGGCTATACGCCGATCGTCGCGGCCGTGCTCGATGTGGCAGCGCGTCGTCAGGTCGAGGCGCGCGGCGAGAAGGAGGCCGAACATGCTTGATCTCGGCCGCACGTTTCTGCAAAGCGTCGAGCGCAGCCCGAACGCGCTCGCGCTCGTCGATGGCGACATGCAACTGACCTATGCGCAGTGGCATCGCATAATTCTGAATGTCGCCGATGCCCTGCGCGAACTCGGGCTGCAACGCGGCGACCGGTTGCTCGTCGTGCTGCAAAACCGCTGGGAAATGGCGACGCTGCACTGGGCGGGGCAATTCTCGGGCATCGTGATCGTGCCGCTCAACTGGCGCGCGAAGCCGGAGGAAGTCGAGTACTGCGTGACGGATGCGGGCGTGAAGGCGATCGTATACGAACCCGTTTGCGCCGATGGCGTCGTGGAAAGCGCCGCCGCGCAGCACGTGCCGCGCATCGGTCTGGACGACGCCCCCGGCCGCACGATGGCCTTCGACGCGCTGCTCGCGGAACGCACGCGCACCGGCGAGACGACGCACGCCACCGCCGACGATATCTCGCTGATCCTCTACACGTCCGGCACGACCGGCAAGCCGAAGGGTGTCCCGCGCCGTCATCGGCATGAACGCGCGGGCGCGCTCGCGCACGTCGCGCAGAACCTGTACCGGCGCGGCGAACGCACGCTCGGCGTGATGCCGCTTTATCACACGATGGGCGTGCGCTCGCTGCTTTCGATGGCGCTCGTCGATGGCGTCTTCGTCTGCGTGCGTCGCTGGAACGCGAAGCTCGCGCTCGAATCCATCGCGAAGTACGCGCTCACGTGCCTCTATCTCGTGCCGACGCTTTATCACGATCTGCTCGCGGACAGCGCGTTCGCCAGCACCGATACGTCGTCGGTCAGAAAGCTAGGCTTCGCGGGTGCGCCGATGAACGATGGTTTGCTCAAGCGCCTGTCGGCTGCGTTCGAGCCGGAGATCTTCGTCAATCACTACGGTTCGTCCGAGGTCTACACGGTCAGCATCGATCAGGACGCGACGCGCAAGCCGGGCAGCGCCGGGCGCGCGGGCGTGAACACGCGGCTGCGCGTCGTGAAGCTCGACGCCGTGTCGCCCGATGAGATCGCACAGGCCGGCGAGGAAGGCCAGATCATCGCGGACCTGCTCGGCGACGAAGCATTCGAAGGCTACTGGAACCGCCCGGACGCGAACGCGAAGTCGCTGCGCGAGGGCTGGTATTTCACCGGCGACACCGGCTATTTCGACCGCGACGGAGATTTGTACGTGACCGGCCGCGTCGACGACATGATCATCAGCGGCGGCGAAAACATCTCGCCGGTGGATATCGAATCGGTGCTCTCGCTGCATCCGGCCGTCGATGAAGTCGCGGTCGCGGGCGTCAAGGACGAGCGCTGGGGCCAGCGCGTGGTCGCGTTCATCAAGCGCCGCGAACACGTCGATGCCGAGGCGCTCGACGCCTGGTGCCGCCAGTCCGACCTCGTCAACTTCAAGCGCCCGCGCGACTACGTGTTCGTCGACGATATTCCGAAGTCGCCGGTCGGCAAGATTCTGCGCCGCAAGCTCTCGGCGGGCGAATACGCATCCGACGGCAACGTTCAACCTACACAGACCACAAAGGAGTAATCCGATATGAGCGATTTGAACCATCGCGGCCAGACGCTGCTGCAAGACCTCGACGGCTTCTCGGTCGAGATCGACGCCGAACGCGAGCGCGCCGACATCATCCTGCATCGGCCGCCGTTGAATGTCATTTCGATGCGCGCGCGCGACCAGTTGCGCCTCGTCTTCGAGGCGCTGGACGACGACGAGCGCGTGCGCGTGATCGTCGTGCGCGCGACGGGCGAGCACTTTTCGAGCGGCGGTGACATCAAGGGCTTTCTGGAAGCGTCGCCGGAGCACGTGTCGAAGCTCGCGTGGAATATCGCGGCGCCCGCCCGTTGCTCGAAGCCGGTGATCGCGGCCAATCGCGGCTTCTGCTTCGGCGTGGGGTTCGAGCTGTCGCTGGCTTGCGATTTCCGCATCGTCACCGAAACGACCTTCTATGCGCTGCCGGAGCAAAAGCTCGGGCAGATTCCCGGCTCGGGCGGCTCGGCTCGTCTTCAGGCGATGGTCGGCATCGGCCGGACGAAGGACATCGTGATGCGCTCGCGCCGCATTCCGGGGAAGCAGGCTTACGAGTGGGGCATTGCGGTGGACTGCGTGGCCGACACGGAACTGGAAACCGCCACCGATGCGCTCGTCGACGAACTGCGCGCGTTCTCACCGCTCGCTCAGCGCACCGCGAAGAAGCTGCTGAACGATTCGGAAGATGCGCCGCTTTCCATTGCTATTGAACTTGAAGGGCATTGCTATAGCCGGCTGCGCACATCGGACGATTTCCGCGAGGGCGTCGAGGCGTTCCATGGCAAGCGCAAGCCGGTGTTTCGCGGAAGTTGATAAGCAGCGTCACAGAAGAACAGGAGACAGAGGATGGAACGGTACGATTACGTAATCGTGGGCGGCGGCTCTGCGGGATGCGTGTTGGCGCATCGGCTGTCGGCCGTGCCGTCGCTGCGCGTCGCGCTGATCGAAGCAGGCGCCGATACGCCGCCGGGCGCGGTGCCCACCGCCATCCTCGACAGCTATCCGATGCCCGTCTTCTGTGGCGAGACCTACATCTGGCCGGACCTGAAGGCGAAAGCCACCAAGGACGCCGCGCCGCGCGTCTACGAGCAGGGCCGCGTGATGGGCGGCGGGTCGAGCATCAACGTGCAATCGGCCAATCGCGGCCTGCCGCGCGACTACGACGAGTGGGCTGCGAACGGCGCCGATGGCTGGGCGTGGCGTGACGTGCTGCCGTACTTTCGCAAGCTGGAACGCGACGTCAACTTTCCGGGCGGCGAACTGCACGGCAGCGACGGCCCCGTGCCGATTCGCCGCATCATGCCGAAAGACTGGCCGCCCTTCTGCGATGCGTTCGCCAAGGGCTTGCGCGCGAATGGCGTCGCGCAATTGCAGGATCAGAACGGCGAATTTGGCGACGGCTTTTTCCCCGGCGCGTTCTCGAACATCGACGACAAGCGCGTGTCCACGGCCATCGCCTATCTCGACGAAACCACGCGCAAGCGCCCGAATCTCACGGTGTATTCGAACCTTCGCGTCGAGCACATCGTGATGGAAGGCGCGGCGGCGCGCGGCGTGATCGCGCTGGCGCAAAGCGGCGAGCGCGTGCGTTTCGAGGCGGGCGAAGTCGTGCTGAGCGCGGGCGCGCTTCAGTCGCCTGCGCTGCTGATGCGCGCGGGTATCGGCGATGCCCGCGAACTCGCGGCGCTCGGCATCGCGTGTGCGGTGGATCGGCCGGGCGTCGGGCGCAATCTGCAGGATCATCCGTCGCTCACGTTCTGTCATTTTCTCGAACCGCGCTTTCGCATGCCGCTCGCGCGACGCCGCGCCAGCATGATGGCCGCGCGCATGAGCTCCGGCGTCGCGGGCTGCGACGAGTCGGACCTGTATCTGTCGAGCGCGACACGCGCGGCATGGCACGAGCTGGGCAACCGGCTGGGCCTTTTCTTCCTGTGGTGCAACCGGCCGTACTCGCGCGGCCGCGTGCAGCTCGTATCCGCCGATACCGCCGCCGCTGCGCGTGTCGACCTGAATCTGCTCGACGACGAACGCGATCTGCAACGGCTCGCTACCGGCGTGCGGATGCTCGCGAGCGTGGTCGAGGCGTCGGGGCTCGGACGCGATCCGCGCGACTTCTTTCCAGCGGCGTTTTCTCCGCGCGTCAAGGCGTTGAGCCAGGTCGGCGAGCGCAACGCGCTTTTGACTTCGATGCTCGGCACGCTGCTCGATACGCCCGCGCCGCTGCGTCGTTTTCTGATCGAACGCTTCTTCACGCGCGGGCTGGACATGGCCGCGCTCCTGGCCGACGACCGCGCGCTTGCCGACTTCATCCGCGCGAACGTGTTCGGCGTGTGGCATGCGAGCGGCACATGCCGCATGGGCGGCGCGCAGGATCGCGATGCCGTCACGGATACCGAAGGGCGCGTGCACGGCGCGCAGGGACTGCGCGTGGTCGATGCATCGCTGATGCCGAGACTGCCTTCGGCCAACACCAACATACCGACCATCATGATCGCCGAGAAGATCGCCCACGCGATGGTCGCGCAGCGACGCGCGAGCTTGGCATCGGGCGCATCCAGCGACTCCGCTGCGCCGCCGCTCGCCGCCGCGCACTGACGATTTTTTAACCTCGACAAGAGCACGGCAAAAGACAAACGTGCCTGCGACACGGGGGCGATCGAAAGACGGCCCAGTGACATACAAGGAGATGCAAATGTCCGTAGCAGCGCAAGAAGGTGCCGCCGCGCTTCACGTCAATCAGCGCCAGGTCATGGGCGCAGTCGTGGCCTCGTGCATGGGTTGGGCGCTCGATCTGTTCGACCTGTTCGTGTTGTTGTACGTGGCGCCGGTGGTCGGGCGTCTGTTCTTCCCATCCGAGCACGCGATGCTCTCGCTCGCGGCGGTCTATGCGTCGTTCGCGGTGACGCTGCTGATGCGCCCGCTCGGTTCCGCGCTTTTCGGCTCCTACGCGGACCGTCATGGCCGCAAGGGGGCGATGATCGTCGCGGTCGTTGGCGTTGGCCTCTCGACGGCGGCCTTCGGCATGCTGCCGACGGTCGCGCAGGTGGGCCTCGTCGCGCCGGTCCTGTTTATGCTGCTGCGCCTCGTGCAGGGCGTGTTTGTCGGCGGCGTGGTAGCTTCGACGCATACCATCGGCACGGAATCCGTCGCGCCGAAGTATCGCGGCGCGGTTTCGGGGCTGATCGGCGGCGGTGGCGCGGGCCTTGGCGCACTGCTCGCGTCGCTCACGTATCTCGCGATGTCGTCGCTTTTTCCCGGCGATCTCTTCGACGTCTGGGGCTGGCGCTGCATGTTCTTTACCGGCATCCTGAGTTCGCTGCTCGGCCTCTTCGTATTCAATAGCCTGGAAGAATCGCCGCTCTGGAAGAAGCTCGCCGCCGAGAAGGCCGCCAAGGCCGCCGCGCAGGTCAAGAGCGGGCAGGTGGAAGTGGTGCGCTCGCCGGTTCGCACGCTGTTCTCGCGGGACTATCGCAAGGTGCTGTTCGTGAACCTGCTGCTGACCATCGGTGGCGGCAGCGGCTATTACCTCACGTCGGGCTATCTGCCGACCTTCCTCAAGGTCGTGAGCCACGTGCCGAACGGCGCGGCCGCCGCGATCCTGATGATCTGCAGCGTGGCGGTGGTCGTCGCCTCCGTTGCGGCGGGGCATCTGAGCACGTTCATCGGGCGCAAGAGCGCGTTCGTGTGGCTCGGCCTCATCCGGCTGGTCGCGCTGCCTGCGCTCTTCGTGCTGCTGCCGAGCGCGCAGAACATCACGATGATCGGCGTGTACGCGGTGCTGCTCTCCGCGCTCGGCAGCGCGGGCTATGCACCGATCCTGATCTTCCTGAACGAGCGCTTTCCGACTGCGATCCGCGCGACCGGGACGGGTCTTTCATGGAACATCGGCTTCGCGATCGGCGGGATGATGCCGACCTTCGTCTCGCTCGTCGCGAAGGATGCGAGCCAGTTGCCGTCGACGCTCGCGATCTTCGTCGGCGCGATCAGCGTGATCTTCCTGATCGGCGCGTTCGTCGTGCCCGAGACGCTCGGCAAGCTCGAAAACGGGGCGGCGCGCAATCCGTCCTGAAGCAGGCAAGCATCGGCGGGCGCGCCGAAGAGCGCGCCGCGCATCGTCCGATAGAAAAAGGAGACGCTCATCATGAAGTATGACGACGACATTCGCGCGCGATCCTACAAGTTTCGCGACGAATATGTGCAGGCGACGCCGTGGTGGTATCGCGGAGAGATGCATCTCGGTTTCACGCTCATTTTCACGACGGCGGTGATCGTCTATTGCGCCGCGCAGCTTCATGCGCCGACGTTCGCGGAATGGCTCGCGGTCGTGCCGCTCTTTCTGTTCGGCAACTGGGCGGAATGGGCCGCGCACCGCTATGTGCTGCATCGGCCGACCAAATATTTCAGCATGGTCTACAAGCGCCATTGCGCGGTTCATCATCGCTTTTTCACGCATGTGACGCTGGAGTACAAGGGCCACAGGCATTGGCGCGCGCTGCTGTTTCCGCCGTTTGCGCCGGTCGCGTTCGTGCTCGCGGCCACGCCGCTCGCGCTGGTGATCGGCTTCGCGTTCTCGCGTAACGCGGGCTATATCGCGCTCCTGACGATGGCCGCGTACTATCTGATGTACGAAGGGCTGCACACGCTTTCGCATGTGACGGAAAGCCCGTTTCTCGACCGTGTGCCGCTCATCAACACAGTCCGGCGCCTGCACGTCACGCATCACGATCCCGAACTTATGGCGACGCAGAACTTCAACCTCACGTTCCCGATCTGCGACACGCTGTTCGGCACGCGCAGCGATGCATCGCGCAGCGCGCGTGAGCCGATGAGCCCGAGCGGCGGTTGAGTTTTCACTAAGCCCGCGCGCCAGTGGTCACGCGCCGGATCTCCTCGGTGATGATCGCAATGAGCGCCTGCGCGGCCGGCCCGATCGGCCGCTTCGGGTGCGTGACCTGAATGATGTGACGCACGATCGGCGGCGAGTCGATCGTGCGCGCCCGCAGCAGGCCTTCGTCCACCTTCGCCTGCACCACGACGCGCGGCAGGATCGTCGCGATGCTGCTCTGCTCGACGAACTGCACGATGGTGCTGAGCAGATCGATCTCGAACTTCGGCTGAATGACGACGTCGGCGGCCATCAAGGCGGCGTCGAGCGCGCCGCGCAGTCCGTTGCGGCGCGTGGGGAGCACAAATTCGATACCGGACTGCGTGACCAGATCCATCGTCTCCGGCAGATCCGGCCCGTGCGCCGCGCTCGTCACCAGCACCATTTCTTCCACCAGCAGCGGCTCCACGTCGAGCGTGAGCCGCCCGCGCGGCTTGTTGATGATCGCGGCATCGAGTCGGCCCGCTTCGACGGCGTCGATGAGTTGCGCGCTGAAGCCGTCCGCGACGGACACTTCGACTTGCGGAAAAAGGGCGTCGAACCGTGCGAGCGATTCGGGCAGCACGCTTTGCGCCTCCGACGACACCATCCCGAGCGACACGCGTCCCGTCACGATGACATCGCGCCGGCTCAGATGCTCGCGGGCATGTTTGATGTCGCGCATGATCGGCGTGTAGAGGCGGTACATGAGCCGCGCCGCTTCGGTCGGAGCCATGCCATGCGGGCCGCGCGCGAAAAGTGTCTGCCGCACTTCGGCTTCGAGCTTCGAAATCTGCATGCTGAGCGCGGGCTGCGCGATGTTCAGCCGCTTGGCCGCGCGGGTCACGGTGCCCTCCTCGAAGAGAGCGATGAAATACTGGATCTGCTTCAGTTCCATGGGGAGGCGGTCGGGCGGAAGGAATCGGCTGTCGGTTGAACGCAGATATCGTAACGCCGCGCGGGATTTGCGTCGCCCTTAAGACATCGGGCCGCTCGCCGTTAACCCGTCGTTTTTCTGCTGCGGATAACCCGGGGATCATGCGGGCGACGGCGACTGCGGCGACGCATAGCTGCCACCAAAGCGGTAGTCGCCAGATAACGCACCCGAGTTCGCAGCCGCCGACGGGGATGTTTGCGTCGCAACCTTGCATTGCAGCGGTGCGTAAGCCAACAGCCTCGGCGTATCGAGCTTGGCGTAGTCTTGATAGCCTCGGATAGGGACGGACGTCGTGAGTATTCTTTGTCGAATCAAGATTGCCGTGACGGCCTGCTCGGTTGCCGCCGGATGCGTGTCGCAGCCCATAGGGCCGGCGGTAGCCGTGAAGCCGGGGCGCGACAAGCCATTCACCGTTTTTCTGCGGGACGATGCGCAGTGCAAACAGTATGCGAGAGAGCAGCTGGCGAGCGGTGTCGACACGCGCGCTGCGAGCGACGCCCACGTGTCGCGGGCACAACTGAACGTGCAGCAAAGATACGATCTCGCGTACCTGGAGTGCATGCACGCGAAGGGGAATGATGTGTCGGAGCGTGCGGAGCCAACGACGGAGCCTGAATAAGGGACCTTTCGCAGGACGACTACATACAGGTGCCGGACGGCGGCGCCGACAGCGCGGCAGGCGTAGGCACGTAACGTATCGCCGCTCCGCGTGTGCCGTCTCATTCAACCGATAGAAGGCGCTGACACGCGCTTGCGTTTCTGAGGCAGTTACAGATTGCTTTCCGGACATTCGCACCTCGGCAGCCGCGAATGACAGGTTTCGCCGTTTGCAGATGCGAGTTTTCGACTATCGGCATTCGACGCGGCCTCCCCCTTGAAATCAACACCCGCGATCACAAAATCCTGCAGGCCGGACTATCAGATGTCATTGGCCCCCTGCACCGCGTATCTCGCGCACCCCGCGGCCAAGGCGCCGGCGCATCGCGCCGTCCGCGAATGTCAGGCACCCCACCCCGCCGGGTTCACCCGAATCCCCTGGGGATTACCGGACCCGTGCCGATTGCAGTCGAATCGCATGGTCGAGATGCAAGATGAAAATCACGCGCGCTCTGACGAGCAGCGCCTTCAGTTCCGCGTTCTTCGCGGAAGGAATCAGCGTGTTGTCCACCGCATGAACCAATTGCTGGTGATATGTGATCTCTTGATAGAGGTAGTCTCCGTCGAACGCGTACTCATCGGCCGCCCGAAACGCCTCGCTCACCCTACTACTTTCGGGGTAGAGCATCAGCCTCTGCGTCAATTCGACGGCTGATTGATACAAGTCGCTGTGTTCCGCGATCATTTTTCCCGCGAAATTCTGGATGCTTCTTCTCTGGCTTCGGCTTAGCGCCAGGTTGCCCGCCTCGATTTCGGCTCGATTCGCCACCATGAGGATGGGCGGCGATTTGCGGGTCAGTAATTTTTCCGCCTTTTGCTTTATTCGACAGGGGTTGTGACAAGTTAAGCAAAAAATGACTCGATGATCATCTTTCGCTTAACTGAAAATATCCGCGCAAAACTGCGGTGCCGTCCGTCCTGAGCACTCAACTCACGACCGAGCCGCATTGCTATCCCGCAGCGGCGTGCTGACTCGAAAGGCCTGCCAGTATCTTGCCCGGCAAAATGGGCAGGTCGCGCACACGCAAGCCAACGGCGTCGTAGACGGCTGCGGCCACTGCGGCATCCACGCCGGTCGCGCCGAGCTCTCCGATGCCGCGGGTACCGATCGCACTTGCATGCGGATCATACTCATTGACGAAGTGGATCTTGATATCGAGCGGAATGTCCGCACACACCGGGACCGCCACGTTCGACAGATTCTTCGCGAGCCAGCCACCGGTATTGGGCTCCTGCACGCTCTCTTCCATCGTCGCCTTGCCCCAACCCCAGATGATCGCGCCCGTCATCTGGCTTCGCGCCGTTTTCGGATTGATGATCCGGCCCGCGGAATAGGCACCCACCGCCCGGCGCAAGCGCACGAGGCCAAGCTCGGGATCGACGCCTACTTCGACAAAGATCGCACCCCACGTCCGCATCGCGTATGGCGTACCGTCGCCGTCCGCGCTGAAGCTGGCGCCACCCGGAAGCGTGAACGCACCGTCCGCGACCATCTCCGGTAGATTAGCCCGCCGCAGGCTCGCGCGAACGTCTTTCCCGCCGAGCGCATCGAGCTTCGCGTTGATTTCCCGGCAAGCCAGTGCGATCGCGCTTCCCGTGCTGCCCGTGGCGCTCGATCCATAGACGGGACTCGCCGGGTGAAGGTTGGTATCGCCCCACACAATCGACACGTTCTCGATCGGCAAGCCCAGCTCTTCGGCCGCGATCTGGCAAAAGACCGTCTGCGTGCCGGTGCCGATATCGTGCGTGTTCGCCTCGATCAGCGCCGTGCCGTCGGACCTCAGGCGCACGCGCGCCCCGCCGGGAAAGCGGAAATTGCCCATTGAGCTCGTCGCCATCCCATGTCCGATGCGCCACGCTCCGTCTCGTCGTGGCGTCTCGCCGCGCGTGCGCCAGCCATAAAGCCGCGCGCCTTCCTCATACGCCTCGCGAAGCTTTTTTGACGACCAGGGCTTGTTCGTATGCGGATCGACCTCGGCGTAGTTCGCCAGTCGTAGATCGAGCGGGTCGATCTTCAGCGCCACGGCGAGTTCGTCCATCGCGCTTTCGAGCGCCCATAGCCCCGGACCTTCCACCGGCGCGCGCATTGGCGTGGGCACGTTGATGTTGCGCCGCTCCAGCCACTGCTTGGTGCGAATGGCGGGCGACGCATAAAGCGTCTTGCTTGCTTCGCTTGCGGGCTCCAGATGCGTGTCCGCAATCGCGCTCGAATTGACGATTTCGTGATCGATGGCGCTGAGCCGGCCGTCCGCCGTTGCCGCAAGCTTGATGTCCTGTTTGACCCACGGCTGATAGCCGACGCAGACGAACTGATCGTGACGCCGCAGATGAAGCTTCACGGGCCGCCCCGCGACGCGTGCCGCGGCGGCGGCAAGAATCTGGTGCGGCCACACATATCCCTTCGAGCCGAACCCGCCGCCCGTGTGCGGTGCGATCACGTGAATGTCGTCCGGCCTCATGCCGAGTGCCGCGGCTACGACAAGCGGCACATTCTCGCTCGCCTGAACCGCATCCCACAGCGTGAGCTTGCCGTGCTCGAATCGCGCAACGGTGCCCGATGTCTCCATCGCATTGTGGTGACGCGCGGCTTGAATATACGTCGCCGCCACGCTTGCGTGTGCAGTTCCGAAAATCGCATCGACGTCGCCCATCTCCAGGTCGTCGCCGAGCATGCGTGGCTCGGGCGGCGGCTCGCGCGTCGCGGCACCGGGAAGGATGGGGTCGTCGCGCTCGCAACGGACAAGCACGGCATCGCGGCCGGCTTCCGCCGCCTCGATGGATTCCGCAAGCACGATTGCGACCGGCTCGCCTTCGTACCGAATCGCGTCGTTTTGCAACGGCAGTGCGAGCACCGCCGCTGGCGGCTGAACCGCACCGAATCGTGGCATATCGTGCGCGGTAAGCACCCGCACCACACCCGGTAAGGTAAGTGCCGCGGTGGCATCCACGTCGATCAGCCGGCCCGACGCGACGGGCGCGCCGACCAACGCCGCATGAAGCGTGCCGGGCGGCGTGTTGTCAGCCGCGAATTTCGCCTGTCCCGTGACCTTCGCCTGGCCTTCCACGCGGGAGACCGCCGTGCCGATGCTCATGATCGCCCTGCTGCCGTCAGTAACGCACGCACCGCGGCATTGCGCGCCATCGTCACCTTGTAGCCATTGTGAGCGAGCGGCCGGGCGTCGCTCATTGCCGCGTCGACAATCGGCGTGACCACTTCCCTGGTCGGCGCCTGCCCGGCCAGCGACGCCTCCGCGGCTGGAAGGCGCCACGGACGTTGCGCCACCGAGCCAAGTGCGATGCGCGCCGACACAATGCGATCCCGATCGAGCTCCACGGATGCGGCTGCCGAGACCAGCGCATATTCGTAGCTGGCGCGCTCGCGGACTTTTACGTAGGCCGATCGTGCGTCCGCGCGGATGGGTATGTGAAAGGAGACGATCACTTCGTCGGCAGCCAGTCTCGTCTCGAGCCGGGCGGCATCGCCGCCCATGCCGGCCGCTTCCTGCTGCGTCAGGTGGAACTCCGTCATCTTGATCATTCGACCGCCGTTCGGCCCGATGACCTCAGCTGTCGCATCCAGACAAGCCAGTGCCACAGCCGGATCGGACGGTTGAACCGCGACGCACGCATCGGTCCAGCCAAAAATTGCATGCCGTTCGTTGATGCCATTGCGCGCGGGGCAGCCCGACCCGGGATTGCGCTTGTTGCAGCCCCATGGCAACGGCGCTTCCGAACGAAAATAAGCGCATCGCGTCTTTTGCATCACATTGCCGCCGAGCGTCGCGCGGTTGCGCACCTGCGCCGAGGCGGCGAGCAGACAGGCTTGAGCCAGCGCGCTCGCGTGGGCGCCGACGAGCGCGTCTTCACCGATCACGTTCAGGTCCGTCAGCGCGCCGATCACCAGATCGTCACGCTCGCGCACAATACGAACGAGACCTGTGAGTCCACCGACATCGATGACGCGATCGGGCGCTGCGATGCCGAGCCGCATCCAGTTGAGCAACTCCGTACCGCCCGCGATGATCGCCACGTTGCCCGCCGCCAACGACGCGACTACCTGTTGCGCGGTCGCGCCACGCGCGTATTCGAAGTTTTTCATCGTTCGTGCCCGGCCGCGCCGGCGGCATCGAGCACGGCCGCCGCGATCTGCGGATAGCAAGAGCAGCGGCACAGATTGCCGCTCATCCATTCGCGAACGCTCGCCTCATCGGTCGCGTGCCCTTCAGCGATGCAGGCGACCGCGGAGACGATTTGCCCGGGCGTGCAATAGCCGCACTGAAAGGCATCGTGCTCGATAAATGCCCGCTGTACCGGATGCAGCGTCCCGTCGGAGGCGGCCAGACCTTCGACGGTCGTGACCTCGCAGCCGTCACATTGCACGACGAGCGTCAGACAACTGTTCATCCGCTTGCCGTCGACCAGCACGGTGCAGGTGCCGCATGCGCCTTCATTACAGCCCTTCTTGGCGCCGCTGAGACCCGAGTCTTCGCGCAACCAGTCCAGCAGCGTGACGCGCGGGTTCACCGTAGCGGCCCGCGGCTGGCCGTTCACACGCATCGTCACCGTGATGCTGCTTGACCAAGGCAGTCCGGCGTCTCCATTTGGAGCTAATTGCTCCCCGAAAGTAGCGTCGTCCATTCCCAATTCCTTGCCGGTTTCAACAATCACTCTGCTTGTATATAGACCATATGGAGTTGATATCAAGGGACGATATCCTTCCTGCTTCCGCACCGTCTCCCAAAGAATCGATCCGGCTCGAACTGCAACGGCGAGCTGCTCGCATGCACCCGCTCGACACTTGCAAGCGGGCCAGGATTAGGTGAGCCGATTTCGACCTGATGCTGATTGAGGCCCCAGGTCCCAGGCCCCAGGCGCCAGCGAAATGCAGTCGATGTAGGTGATGGCGGTCCGCACGATCCAGATAAAAAGTGTCGGCGCACGGTTCAGCGTCGCGCCCGACCCGTTGTTGAAGGCGACGGTGTTGCCGTTGCCGATCGAGAAGCTGTGCCAGTCGATCACGCCGCGGGACGAGGACTGGTCGATCGTTAGCAAAGTGGTGCCGCTCGTCATCGCGCCCTGGCCCCGGACGAAGGCGCCGCCCTGCGGCAGTGGTCCGGCCGCGTGGGCCATCGGCACGCACCACGCGGCGAGCGCGAGCGGCACCCATAGTGCAAGCGTCAGCGGGCGCAGAACACGGTTCCACGCGGAAAGCCGCGACCGAGGCGCGATGAGTGCCGCGCCGGCATACGCAGCGAAAAGGACAGCCCATTGCGCGGGGTTGGGGGCGACTGGATCGCCAGTCTGGATGAATGACGCGACATGATCCCTCCCGAAACGTGGTTCGTGGAAAGTCGTCGTCGCGGAACGCAGATTGTTGCGACCAGGCAAGGCGCGAAAGCCGCCATACCGCACAACACAGCCTAATGTGTAGCAGCGCGTTTCAAAAGACCAACCGGTATTTGGGCATGCACCCGGTGCTTGCTGGTACCGCTTCAAGCGTGGATGTGTGTCGGTCGCCGCGGCGGCAGGAATGGCCATTCAACCCTCGGAAGCGGACGGAGAGAGCGGCAAGAAGCATTGGTCGCCGGCAAAAGCGATAGAATGCCCGCTCTGCAAAAGACAATATTGACGGGGTAGACGGCATGGAGCGGCCGGGCGCGCAGCGTTGGCATGAGCAAACGTTTCTAGGTGTCTTTCGCGGACAACCTGAGAAGGAGCAGGCGCTCCTCCGGATATGCCTGGGCACGGTCGTGTTGATCGGCTATATCGCCGTCGCCGCGCTCCAACGCACGGCCGCCGCGTATGACACTCTGGGCGTGGTTTTCGCATACGTGGTATTCGGCGTGGTGACATACATAGCCGCGGCCGCCGCGACGGTTCGGCCGCGCCTTCGATTGACGGTCACCACCATTGCAGACCAGGCGCTTGTCATGACTGCCTTGGCGCTCGGCGGGCGCGTGGCGCTGCCCTTGCTCTGGGTCGTGTTCTGGTTCCTTGTGGGTGCCGGTTGCCGCCACGGCAAGCGGCCGTTGCTACTTTCATGTGCAGTCGCGCTTGCAGGCGTCGTGATTTTGATGCACGTCGAGCCGTGGTGGAGAGAAAACCTCGCGGTGGGATTGGGCATCATGCTCAGCATCGCGGCGACTTCCGTGTACTTGATGGCCCTCGTGCATCGGCTCGAACGGCAGGCTGCGACGGACCCTCTGACAGGACTCAGCAACCGCACTCGCCTCGAGCAGGCGATCGCTAAAGCGACTGCGGCGCGAGACGACGATAAAGGACAGTCTGTCTTGCTGTTCATCGATCTCGACGGCTTCAAGTACGTCAATGACGCTTATGGGCATGCGGTGGGTGATGAACTGTTGCAGTGCTTCGCCAACGGTCTGCAGACACGCATTCGCCGCGGCGATACGGTTGCCCGCCTGGGAGGCGACGAGTTCGCGGTGCTCGCCCGCCACGTGCATGGCGACGCCGGCGCGCGCGCGATTGCCGACGGTATTCACGACATCCTTCATGGGCTTCGAGAGATCGGCGGTCATCCCGTCGCCGTATCGGCCAGCATTGGCGTGCGCATGCTCGGTACCAATAGCGCGGACGAACGTCTTGATGTACACGCCCTGATGCGCCAGGCCGATAGCGCGATGTATCGCGCCAAAGCGAACGGGACGGACAAAACCTCATTCTTCGATGAGACGGGTGCCGGCGCGTAAGCGGATAGGGTTCCCGGCGGTGCCCTGCTCGTGTTGGCGAGCGCATTTGATGCAGGTGCAGGGCCGCGGACGCTCGTATCTGGGAGCATGTGCGCGTCGTCTCGCTGCGGAAGGTAGTTTCATTTCGCGGCTGGAGTTTGGCCCGGAGTGGGGCGAACTGAGACGGTCGCCATCCGGCCACGAACGACCCTCGAGCATTCGGACAGACACTCAAACGTCCGGTCCACTCAGATAGCGGACCTATGCCTGTCAGTCGAGCTCATTGCGTTACCTCACGGAAGCACACAACCAGGAACGGTCGCATGCCTTACGGACGGTGTGCTCAGTACACACCTGGCACGCCCGGTGGACGATTCTTGAAGCGTCGATGCACCCAGTAATATTGCTCTGGGCACCGATTGATCTGCGTTTCAAGAAATTCATTCAATCGGCGCGCGTCGATCGTCTCACTTTCTGAAGGAAAGTCGCTGAGCGGCTCGAAGATGGTCAGCTTATACCCGCGGTAGTCGGGCAATACTTCAGTCATGAATGGTACAACCCGCGCATGGGCCAGTCGAGCAAGGCGCGAAACCGAAGTGAGTGTGCACGCGGGGACGCCAAAAAACGGCACAAAAACGGAGTTGTGTATGCCGTGATCCATGTCAGCAGCCAGCATGACTGGTTTGCCTGAACGAAGTAAGCCGACGATCTTTCTGGCGCTTGTCGAACGTTCAATCATCTCGGCGCCAAATCTGCCGCGTTGCCGCTTGGCCAGACTGCAAAGGCGCGCGTTCGACATGCGTGTATACAGTGAGGCGGCGGGCAGGCGCGTTGAGTAGAGTATGCAGCCGACCTCGATGCTCACGAAATGGAAGCCCAGAAAGATGGTCGGTGGAGCATTCCTGTCTTCCAGATCGATTCGACTTTCGATGTGGACCAGCTTCCGTATCCTCTGCGCGCTGCCAAACCATTGAATCCCTCGTTCGAAATAGCTTCGAACGACGTGGCGAAAATGGTTTCTGGCAAGGTCGTCGTACTCGCACTCGCTCTTGCCCGGAAAACAGAGACGCAGATTGACGAGAGCGATATGTTTTCGGGAGCTTGGAAGTGCATATAACATTGCCCCAAGCGCGCTGCCGAACCTTGCGACGAGCGTATAGGGAAGGACTGCGAAGACGCGCAGCAGCACTACAATCAAGACATAGCCTAATCGCCCCAACAACCTCCCCCGCTTGCGAGAATCACTCATCGCGACACGGAAAAATACGAATACTTACGGATGTATAACAAAGTTCGAGATCCTGGTGACATAGCATGGCGATGGCAGAGAAGTATCGCACGTACTGCGTTGTGACGGGCTACCCAAATGGACGCTAGGGTTCTCGGTTCTCCCTGGCGAAAACGACTGCGTATGGGCGGCAAGCGCCTGCAGCGCGGATGCACCACCAGGCGGCCGTTCTACTTTGAAAGCCGCCGCCGAGTCCGCATTGGGGCGAAGGACAGATCCGGGTCGCGAGCCGCCGACCGCCGTCAGGCAGGAGTCGGCCCAAGAGCGGCCGCTCGGTCGCACGTTGATGCAACCCCTGGAATGTCGGCTCCCGCCCAGACTCCACACCTTCCGTCCGCAATCCGGCCATGGTCTGGCGTCGCATGCCCCATCCATCGCCATAAGCATGGTGGCAACGTCTTCGAAGCTACCGACGCCGCTTCGCTCAAAACGCTTACGTCCACTGGAACAAGCCGGCCCTCTCGGCAAGAGCCGATCGGCGTCGAGGTTTTTTGTTTCGGCAAAGATCCAGGTGACGCGTCTCTCAGCGCCCAACCGGCCTGAATAAGCGATTCTTGTCGAGCGTGGCTGGATCGAGCGTATTCTCGCTGCCTTCCGCAGGCGACTCGGGGGCGGCGTCTTCCAGCGCCGGCCCGGTATAGCGGCCTCGTGGCCGTATGACCTTGCTCACCCGGAGTTGCTCAATGCAGTGCGCGAGCAAACCCACGCTCCGGGCTGTTGCGAACAACGCGAACGACGCATCGCGCGGCAAGGCCAACTGAGCCGTCAGGGCCGCAAGCGCAACGTCGATATTTGGCTTGAGCCCGGTCAGCTCAACCACCTTGTTGATGAACGACATGATCTCTTGAGGCGGATTCAGCACTTCGAGCACCGCGGCCGCCCTCGGATCGCCGTCCGGATACAGATGATGTCCAAACCCGGGGATTGGAATGGCCGACTGCAAGTGATGGGCAACCACGTGCTGCGCACCGAGTCTTCCGACGTCGTCGAACACGGCTCGCACGCGGCCTGACGCGTCGCCATGGAGTGGGCCGGAGAAAGTCGCGAGTCCCGTGAGCAGGCATCCGGGCAGCGACGCGCCGGTGGAGGCGGTAATCCTGGCGGCGAACGCGGAACTCGTAATCTCATGGTCGGCCACGAGGACTAAGGCACGGCGGATAAGTTCGGCGCCATCGCGGTCCTGGCCCCAACCAAGCGCGAGCCGCTCATGCGTCATTTGTGCGTTCGCGCCGCGTCGCGCACCAAACGCTTGTGCGATGAGCGCCACGAGCCGGCCGGCCTCGACATGCAGTGCGCTGTCCGTGCGTCCGAGGGTCGAGTGTCCACAGGCCGCGAGCGCTGCCAGCGATGTGAACGCGCATTGCCTGCCGCGCTCGTCGCCCTGTAGCGGCAACTCGCCGCTTTCGAAGGAAACGGGGGCGCGCGCGTTCCAGAGAATGGCCGCCACGTCTTCAAGCGTCGCCGCGTCCGAAAGCCGGATGCTATCCCGCCCCCGGTAGTAGGGCCGGCCTTTTGAGAAGGTGGTAATGCTGCTGTAAATGCAGGGTTCCGCACCGAATATGGTCCCGGCGGCAAGCGCTTCGCGCTTGCGTCCCACCTGCTTTTTTCGGCACAGACCGGCGACGTCCTCCGCGCGATAGAGGCTCTTGCGTGGGTCGAGCGGATCCGGCATGACGGCGATGGTACCTCGACTTACATACGCATAGACAGTCTGCGCCTGCACTCCGAGTTGTCGAGCCGCTTCAGTCAGAGTGATCCAGTTTCGCATGGGATGGCAAGCAAGGTGATGCGGCGCAACGGGGCAACGGGGGAGTGACGACGCAGATCGCGCCTTGCACTCGAGCACGACCGATCCAGCGCCAATATTGACGTTTTTTCAGGTAAAAGTCATCTCGGCGGGTCGCCGCTCCAGTATCTCAACGAGAACGTCACCGGGCGAGCGCACGAAGCAGGCTCTGACGCCGGGGCGAACCTGCTTGATCGGTTCGACGATTTCCGCGTCGCAGAGCAACAGATGCACGAACGCCGCGTCGATATCGTCCACGACCACGCCGAAATGATCTATGCCCTGCTGCCGCTCGCAGCGAGGGTGGCCGGCTTGGACGCTCGCCAGCGAGGTGATGAAAAGGTTGATGCTGCCGATGCGCAAATCCACTCGCCCAGGACGACGCACGATCTCGGCGTTCAGGCAGCGCGCAAACCATGCCGCAGTGGCTTCGGCGTCCGCCGAGCACAGTTGCAGATGATCCCACTTGAATTCAATCATCCGATTTCACCGTATAGTTGAAAGCATCACAGTTCGATGCGGGAAAGCTTGCCCAGCAGCACGGAATACGAAAACGTTCCGAGCAGGCAGATCGCGCCCATCAGGTTGAGGGCCCAGTAGAAGTGGCCGGTGTGCTGGGTGATGTAGCCGATCATGAGCGGCGTGGTGACGGCCGCGATGTTGGCCGCGAGGCTCGTGATGCTGCTGGTCAGTCCCACGTACTGTCGAGGCGCGATTTCGGAAACGGCGGCCCACGACATCGACCCGACGCCCTGCGCGAAGAACGCGATCGTCAGGATGGCGATCACCAGCTCGTTCGACTCGACGAAATTGACAAGCACGATAGACGCGCCGAGCATCGTGCCGATGATGAGCGGAGCCTTGCGCGCTGTCGAAAGCGCCACTCCGCGCCGAATAAAAAAGTCCGAAAGGGAGCCGGCCGCGAGGATGCCGACCGTGGCGCCGATAAAAGGCAGTGCCTGGAAGATCCCAACCTTGATCATCGACATGTGACGCGCTTCGATCAGATAGGTCATGAACCACGTGGTGAAGAAGACCAGCAGCGTGTTGTTACAGAACTTTCCGAGACAGATGGCGAGAACCTGGCGGTAGCTGAGCAGCTTAAGCGCCATGCGCCAGTCGAACTTCTCGCGGGGCTTGCGCGTCGCCGCGGCACCTTCATTGATGTATTGCAGCTCGGTGGCATTCACGCGCGGGTGCTGATGCGGATCGCGGTAAACCCGGTACCAGAGCAGACTGAACAGAATGCCGAAGCCACCGGTCACATAAAAAACCGTCCGCCAACCGTACGCGGCGAAGATCCACAGCAACACTCCGGTGAACAAGGGCGTCCCGATGTATTGCCCCATTACATAGACGCTGGTCGCGAAGCCGCGTTCCCGGGCGGGAAACCACAAGGTCACGGCGCGTGCGTTTGAAGGGAAGGCCGGCGCCTCCAGTGCGCCGATGGCGAGCCGCGACCCGAGCAGCATCTGATAGCCGGTCGCGAAACCCTGCGTCAGCGTGGCGAATGACCAACCGACCAGAGACAGCGCATAGGCGAGGCGTGAGCCGAGAATGTCGGTCAGCACCCCGCCGGGCACCAGCGCAATGGAATAGGCAAGACCAAATGCCGCAAACAGCTCGCCCATCTGCATCTTGTTGAGCGCCAGCCCCTTCGAGAGGCCCGGCGCAACGATGCCCAGCGCCGACCGGTCCACGTAATTCAGAATGGTGGCCATGAGCAACATCGAGAGCACGACGTAGCGGACTCTGGAGCGATTCGTGGTATCCGCGTAAGCCGGGGTTCCCACCGGCAATGTTTGTTCCTCTGCGATTTTCATCGGTGTCTCCGTAACATTGGCCTGTTGTTTTTTTAGTTGGCTTAAGGGCGATTTATCCGCGGCCGACGAACGGCATGGCGGTCGCCATGATGGTCATGTTGAGAACATTGGCTTCGAGCGGAAGACTGGCCATGTGCACGACTGCATTCGCCACGTGCGTCACATCCATTCTTGCTTCGGGTGCCAGGCGTCCGTCCGCTTGCAGTACGCCGCGGTTCATCCGTTCAGTGAGCGATGTGGCGGCGTTGCCGATGTCGATCTGGCTGCAGGCGATGTTGAATGCGCGTCCGTCCAGCGCGATCGATCTGGTGATGCCAGTCACAGCATGTTTTGTTGCCGTATAGGCAATGGTGTGCGGCCTTGGCGAGTGGGCGGAAATCGATCCGTTGTTGATGATTCGTCCGCCTTGCGGGGACTGTTCCTTCATCAAACGATAAGCGGCGCGAGCGCAGAGGAAAACGCCGGTCAGATTGGTGGCCACGACGTCGTTCCAGAGGTCGACTTCGTAGTCTTCCAGAGGGACAGCCCCAGCATTGCGCCCCGCGTTGTTGAACAGCACGTCGAGCCGACCGAATGCCTCGGCAATTCCCGAAAACGCGTGCTCGACCGATGCTGCGTCGCCAACGTCGGCCTGGAATACATCCGCTTCTCCCCCCGCCCTGCCGATTGCTTCCTTTGTTTCCAGCAGCGGCTCGGCTCTGCGCCCGATCAGCGCGACGGCGAATCCTGCGTTAGCAAGTGCGACGGCGGCGGTTCGGCCGATGCCGGAGCCGGCGCCCGTCACGGCTGCGAACTTCTTCGATGCAGACATTTCCTTTCCTCTCGTCAAGTCAATTGGACATGGGAAACAGAGTTGCATTCGCATCAGGGGTTGAGCAATCTTGATTCATTGAATCAACATCCGCGGGCCTTGCGGATGGGGATCGCATCAGGGTTTTCCTGATGCGCGTGTGGCCGCAAGCAAGATTGAAGAGGGACAAGACGGAAACAAATCGCAACGCGCAGGCGCCGCGAACAATAGGGGCGAGTCATCACCGAGGAGTTGATTCATCCAATCAACATTGACGGCCCGGTCAGCGATTTCGTAGTCTCTCGACGTCTGCCTACCAAAGGAAAAACCATGTCGGAAGATAAACGCACCAGCCTGTTGATTGCGCGAACGGTTCCCACCGCCGTGGCGAATCGCGCTGCGGCCGAATTCCATGCCTTCCTGACCGAGTCCGATATGAACTCGTGGTCTGTCGTCGACTTCTGCAAGAAGCACGACGTGCCGGCCGTACTCATCGGGAAAAAATCCGGCCTGCAAGCGGAACACATTGCCGCGCTGCCTTCGACGGTCAAGATTATTGCGAACGCGAGCGCGGGCTTCGATCACATGGACGTAGCGGCGGCTCGTGAAAGGGGAATCGTCGTGACGAACGCGCCCGATGCGTTGACCGAGTGCACAGCCGATTTTTCCATGCTGCTCTTGCTGGCTGCGTGCCGTCGCGCGTCAGAATACGAACGGATCATGCGCAACGGATGGGGCAACTCGTTCGGCATGACCGAGATGCTGGGTATGCGAGTGAATGGCAAGACGCTCGGCATCGTCGGATTTGGGCGTATTGGACGGGCGGTCGCTAAGCGTGCGCAGGGATTCGGCATGCGCGTGATCTACACGGACATGCACCGTGCGGCCCCGTCGCTGGAAAATGGCGCGACCTTCTATGCCACTCTCGACGAAATGCTGCCGCACTGCCAGGTCCTCACGCTGCACGTGCCGGGTGGAAGCGTCCCGCTCATGACGAAAAGAGAGTTTGAACTCCTTCCCGCAGGCGCGATTTTTGTTAACGCGGCGCGTGGCGGCCTGGTGGACGAAGATGCGCTTTATGACGCCCTGACGTCGGGTCATCTGTTCAGCGCGGCTCTGGATGTGTACCGGAACGAGCCCAACGTCGACAAGCGGTTTGCTGAGCTCGACAACGTGTTCCTGACGCCCCATATGGCCAGCGCAACGATCGAGACCCGCGACCAGATGGGCTTTACGGCGCTGGACAATATCGCCGCCGTGCTGGAAGGACGGCCCGCCTCGAATCCTGTCTAAGGCTCGCCCTCATGGGGACAGTACGTTGCGACGCCGGCTGACCAGCCGTCTCCCGATAAACATCGACCAACGGCCGGTTGAATCCGCCACCGCAAGCAGCCGTTGGTTTCGCACCGGGCCGAAGGTCGGCAGTGGGTCGCTATGTAAATCTGCGCATAGTTGCGACCTGCGCATAGGGAACGAACTGAGACGGTCGCCATCCGGCCGGGTGCGGCCAGCTACGGACGCTGACCAACGCTTTCAAGCGGACGTCCGAACGACGAACTTGCCCCAGACAACTGACCTTCGCACGTCGACTAAAACGATTTCAACGCCGCCCAGTTTGGATCGTCGCTGCCGCAAAGTAATCGCCGACCTCCGATGACGACTGTACTAGACACTGAATTTTGGAGGCGGCAATGAACTGGTACTTGTTCAAATAGCGCCAGAAAAGGCGAGACCCGGCTGGGGCGCCCTGGCCGCGTCCGACGAGCAACAAGATAATTCCGGACTTGCGCGGCCGTGTCGATAGATGCCCTGCTATTATCTCCATAAACATCGGGGGTATTAGTCATAGCGTTATACACATCTCGCTGCGGCAGCCGCCCGCGCCAGCAAGCCGTTTACATTCAATGACTTGAAAGCCGTGCTTGTAAACTTTGGCCGGATCGCGTCTACTCTCGTAATTTGGGCGGACGC